>CP054184.1:3915000-4156062 GCA_015709715.1 Nitrospira sp. | reverse complement strand
TCCCCATCACTCGCCGTATCGACGGCGTACCCGGCGGATTCCAGCATCCGACCGACAAACTTCCTGATGCTAAGCGAGTCATCGATGAGGAGCAGAGGGAACCCAGGTGTCGACTGCACAGACGGCATCCCGACATCCATAAGCGTTGTTGCTGAGAGCCTTGTGTCATCGGATTCACCCGTCGGTGACTCACAGGAAGGTTGCGCCGTTAGACGATTGACATCGAGCACTAACACCACCCGTCCCTCCGGATCTATCGCAGCGCCCCCAAACACCGCTCGTTCAAATAACTTCAACCTCCCCAGCGATTTAATGACGATCTCTTGACGCCCAAGCAATTCGTCCACTGCGCAGCCCAGCGGCCCGGTGGAGGTCCGCACAATGACCACCGATTTTCCATGGTCGGCGATACCCGCTTCGCGGCGAAGCAATTTGTCCAGTGGACACACATCGATAGCTTCTTCACCCAACTGCATTACCGAACGGCCTGTCACGACTTGCATGGCAGAACCGGTTGGTATCGTAACCTCTCGCACGCTTGGGAGAGGAATCGCATACCGCTCGTTCCCGACTCGAACCAACAATGCCGTAGCGATCAACAACGTCAAAGGCAGATGCAGTGTAAACTTCGTTCCGAAGCTTTTCACCGACTCCACTTCGATGTGTCCATTCATCGCTTCGATAGCGCGTTTCACCACATCCATTCCGACACCGCGGCCCGCTTGGTTGTCGACGGTTTCGGCAGTAGAGAATCCGGGCAGGAAAATGAACTTGATGGCTTCACTGTCTGGGAGAGCGGCTGCGACCTCTTGGCGAATCAGTCCTTTCTCGACGGCTCTGGACTTGATCTTGCGTAACTCGAGGCCTCCACCATCGTCTTCGACTTCAATTACGACCGAGCTCCCACGATGTGCCGCGTGAAGATAGACCGTTCCAACTGATGCCTTCCCCTGCGCCACACGCGTGGACGCCGGTTCAATGCCGTGGTAAACGGCATTTCTGACCAAATGCACGAGCGGGTCGACCAGTCGTTCTACGACTCCGGTATCGATTTCGGTCTGTTCGCCGGATGTCACCAACGTAACGTCCTTGCCCGTTGCACGAGCCATTTCCCGAATCGCACGACGAAAACGAGTGAACGAGGTGCCGATCGGTACCATCCGCGCACGCGCGATTTCGTCGCGCATGCTCAGCGTCAACTGCTGCAATTGCGCCATGTCGTCTTGAGCCCGTCGGATTGAGCCGTTCAATTGCGACATTGATTCGGAAATATCTGCCGTCACCTCGCTGATTCGGCGAGCTAAAATGTTGAAATCATCATACTGATCGAACTCCAAGCTCCCGAAGTCATGAATGGAAGCGCCGGCGGTCATGCCAGGCTCATCAACCGGCTTTGTTGCTTGTTGAAACGTATAGGTATGCTTATCCTCGAACGACTGAACCGCATCGACCAGCCGCATCTTATTCGTCATCACCTGGGCTACCAGCTGATCCAATGTTCGTAGGCGTTGTTCCAGACGTCCGCGATCGATCACCAGCTCGCCGACGAGGTTGAGAAGGCGCTCCAACCGATCACGACTGACTCGGATGACCTCACGCTCTTCGCCGGATTTTCGATCGGCGCTTCCGAGTGAGTCGATTTCATGTCCCTCACCGACCTCAGCCACCACCGTGGCTTGTGACTCCTCCTCCCCACGAACAAGCTTCCCTTCTGTGCTACCGCCGGACTTTCCCAATTCCTTCAGCTCGTGCGCCGCAGCAGCGAATCGCTCCCTCAAGGCAGGTAGAAGTACGGGATCTCGTCGCAACAGCGCTCGAACCAGGTCAATGGTGCGGAGTAACAGATCGGTATGGCCTGGGAGAATGCGCAACCGGTGGTCCCGCACCGCCCCCATGAAATCTTCAATAGAATGCGTGAGGTCTCCGATAGCCTGAAACCCCACCGTGTATGCTGATCCTTTGAGCGTGTGAGCCGTCCGGAACAGTTGATGAATGGCGTCAAAATCCTCTGTTTTCCCGTCAAGATGGAGCAAGTGCTTCTCGAGAATATCGAGATACTCCTGCGCCTCCGGCGCGAAATACGACATTACCTCCGGATCAAGAACGGGAATCAAGTAAGTCTCCGTGAGAAGCTCCTGCTCATTCCCCGTCGATGGCCCTGCCAACTGTTCGCCGGAGGTCACTCTCGGAAGAGGCACCGTCGGGACTGCTAAGAACTGGTTTGCTCGATGAACAAAATTCTCAAGTACGGAGGGATCCTCCTTCCCGCCATGCCCGATATCTCGCACTTGGACTTGAAATGATGCGGAAATTTCACGAAGCAACTGGATGATGGTGGGCCATTGTTCAGCAGAGAACCTGCTCGCCTGCTCCAGCAAATCCTCCAGTACCCCTCCAAGCCGTCCCAGGACGGAAAACCCGTACAACAGCGCCGCCCCTTTCAGCTTATGTCCCGTAGCGTGGTACTCAACAATATCCTCAACGGAGGGGTAGAGCTTCTCCGTCGGATGCAATGCACGCCAGAACCGTTCCATCTCGTCGGTGGCTTCCGCGACAAAGATGTTCACCAGTTGGGTCCGATCAAATTCGTCGCTCATTGGGTCTCACGTATCCTGTCGAGCGAATGCTCACATGTTCGGTACGAAAACTCACGGCAGTCTGAATTGCGCGACGGAGGACGTCAGGCCCTCGGCAAGCTTAGCCATTTCTTCGATCGTCAACCGAGTGGTGTCCGTCTGCTTCTGTGTTGCGACCGCACCGCCCGTAAACTCCTTAATGGCTCGACCGACTTTTTCCGTCGAGGCGGTCTGTTCCGACGCGGCTCCGGCAATGTGTTGGGCTAATTCGGAAGAATGCTTGGCGATTTCTGAGATTTCAGCGAAGACGTCACCCGTGCGGAGGGCGGAAGCAGATCCCGCTTCCACCGCCTGCGTCTCATGCTCCATCGCGACGACGGCATCCTGAGTTTCCGTCTGGATCACCTTCACCAGATCGGCAATTTCGCGTGTCGCTTGGGTCGAACTCTCGGCCAATTTTCTGACCTGGTCGGCCACCACCGCAAACCGAGCACCCGCCTCGCCGGCTCCTGCCGCCTCGATTGCAGCGTTCAACGCGAGAAGATTGGTCTGATTCGCAATCTCTCGTATGGTCGAGACGATCTGAGAGATTTCCAACGAGCGATCTCCAAGTCCCTTGACCTGTTTGGACATGCGTTGCACTGCGGATCGAATGCTCTGCATATCGTGGACGGTTTCCTGCACGGCCACGTTACCTCGTTCCGTTGCCGACAATACTTGCTTCGCGGATTCAGACGATGCTCCAGCGGCTACGGCAACCTGTCGCATGCTCGAGGCCAATTGCTCGACCGAACCCAGTGTCCGTACCGATTCTTCTGCCTGCATACGGGCAGTTCCTGACATATGCGTTGCCGAATCTCGCAAGGTGCTGGCTGATTTGTTCACGCGATCCGCCGCTTCACGCACCTGTTTCAACAATTGTCCGAAACGACCCGTCATCAGGTTGAAACCATCCGCAAGGTTTCCGAACATGTCGGCGGTCACCTCACCACGCTTCGTGAGGTCCCCCTTCCCGACATCCGACACCAGGATAAGAAACTGCATGAGCCGTTTCTGCATCGCATCCCGTTCCTCTTCCGTCGACACCAATGCCGTGATGCGGTCCAGCATGGCGTTGAAGGCGGTAGCCATCTGACCCAACTCGTCATGGGACTGAATATTGGCTCGAGCCTGCAGATTGCCGCCTGCCGCTTGGGTCGCCACATGGGCGATGTGCGTGATGCCTCGTGAGAGGAACCGCGCCATGACATACCCTACGCAGATACCCAGGGCCACCGCGACCAGACCTCCACCGACGAGGATCAAGGTGCTGTCGGCAGCCAACGCTTGCGCATCTTCATTCAGGTCTTTGGCCACGGCTTCAATGCTGTTGACTTGCTCGTTGTGCCGCCTCACCACATTCTCGAATGTTGGCGTCAGGTTCACGGTTAAAGCCAACATACCAAGCGCTCGCATCTGTTCAGCCTGGGCAGCCGAAAGCCCGCTACGGTCGAAGCTATCGGCCATGGCACTCAACGCCCCATCCGCCTCCTGAAAATACTTCCTCAGCGCCGGTTCAAAGACCGTGAGATCCTTCAGCTCGTCCCGACCGGAACGCGACACACGCATCGTCGTTACTTTGTAATTGTTCAAGGTGCGCTCGATTTCCGCCTTCAGCGGTCCCAGCTTCGAGACTTCTTGCGCAAAATCTGCCTGTTTGGTAACTGCAGCGACATCGAGTAACACCTGATGATGTTTCGTCAGAGCCGTTCCCATCTTGGCAAATTCGGCCAGCGGGACCGTGTAGTGGACGTACACTGTCTGCGATTGATCACTAAGTTGGCGCAGGGTCACTACACCGACGCTGGCCATGGCCAGAATGATGGCACTGACAAGGCCGAAACTGACAAAGAGCTTCGACTGCGTCTTCATATCTTGGAATCGATTCATGACACCCTGCCCGATCATGGTGCGTTCCTCCTTCTTCTCTTCTTCGCTCGAATCCGTCGATCCCTGCGGGAACCGTCGGATCTGTATCCGACCTACTCGGCGATCATCGTCCGGCCTCGACCTCCGTGCCCCCGCTGCCCCCTTCGATCTGCGCGAAGACCTGAGTCACATCAAGCACTCCACAGAGACGGCTGCCGAGACGCAGTACCAGGGACACACCGGGACGCCTCTCATAAGGCCCCGACTGCAGAGCCGGCAGAAGGTCATTCCTGGAGACTGTGCGGATTTCAGGGACATCATCGACCAGTACGCCGCACAATTTGGCCCCCTCACGCATTACCACGGCGAACGGAAGAACGGACGAGGCAAGGGATACCTCTAACGTCTCTCGCAAGTCGACGAGCGAGACGATCGTACCTCGGAGATTGGTCACTCCCACCAGCACCCGAGGCATCCCCGGGACCGCGGTAACACTCTCTACCTCGAATACCTCGGCCACGTGCCGGAGGTCCATCGCGAAAGACTCTCCGCCGAGGAGGAACACGCACATCCGCGTCGAGGCACCTGCTGAGTCGGAAGCGCCCTTGCTCGGTTGATACGTTCCTTGTGGTGGAGAGAGTGGGTTTGACTGACTCACGGTGGGATAGAGGTCGGCCATGGATCAGTTCAACGCTCGCTTGACGGCTGCGACTAAATCTTCCGCCTTAAAGGGCTTGACGACATAACCGTTCGCCCCTTGCTGTTGTCCCCAGAACTTATCACTCTCCTGTCCTTTCGACGTACACAACACGATGGGAATGTTCTTGAAGCGATCGTCGCTCTTGAGATCCCGACAAGCCTGGAAACCGTTTCGTCCCGGCATCACGACATCCAGCACGATCAAATCCGGCCGGTCCGCCGCCAACTTGTCTTCCAGTTTGTCCGCATTGGGATAGGAGACGACCGTATGATTGGCGGATTTTAGGTAGCTCTCGATCATCTGCAATTCGGCATACGAATCATCGACGACGACGATCTTGCTCATAACGTTCTTCTCTCCTTTGCTCCACCAAGATCTGAATCTGAGGAAGTTCTCCGGCCGGCTGTTATCGCATGGGAATGACAATGCTGATCGCGCCTGCGAGATCTCCCTCCTTCCATCCTTCCTTTTTCATGCCCGTAATGTCTCGGTCCCCTTTCGGATTCCCGTGACAGCCAAGACAGGAGGTCGCGGCGTATTCGGGGTCCATCATCCGAAGCACCGGCTTTCCATCGATGATCGTAGCCTTGCTGTACGGCTGACCTTTCGGATGGCGCGTATCCGCGAACACCCGCAAGACTTCGACCTCGAATTCATCCGGCTTGTTCCCGGGATACCGGTAATCCATCCCGGTCAATTTCATGCGGATACCGGTCTTCCGATAAAATCGCTCACCCGATTTTCTGGCAAACACAGCAGGAATCACGCCCTTGAACCCGACGCCCTGCTTATTGATCACCGGCTGGGCTTCATCGATCACTTCCTTCTCCGACTCCACCATGGCAAGAAACAGCGACGCCTGCGGGGCGCTGTTCGGTCGACTTAAATCGATCTTGGTCGCCTTCCGAAATCGTTCGACAACCTGATTGGCGAGATACTCGCCGGTAAATCCCTTCTCGCCCTTGCTGGCATCGTTGATGAGCGCTTGGTGCTCAGAGACGACTCCGCGTCCCACCTGCAAGAGCTTGATAAGTAATTCCGCCGTTTCCATTTCGGTATTGGCCAGAGCGGTCCCCCCCATGACGCCCCACATCATCGCGAATGCAGCCGCCTGCTTCATCAAGAGATTCCCCATGCCCCCCTCCTGACTCTATTTCGATCCGTCATCCACAAAAGTTGAGGTGCCAGCGCAAAGATCCTTGACAAAGATAGCGCAAAAATCGTCGCTGACAATTTGCGGCACTTCAGTTCCGAGCCCGACCACTGTCGGTATCAGACTGCCTTGTGCAGGATCAGTGCCATGCGGAGCTGCTGAGGATGTTAGGGAAGCAGTACGGAGACGGAGAGAGAACTTATTGGAATTGAAGGGTGATTCGATCTAATCGACCAACTATATCCACTATGCTCGTGCGCCGACACCGGAATCCAAGTGTTCAGAATCACGGCAGCTGCGTCAAAGTTTGGCGCTTACACCCAATATCTGCCATACACGGATGAGATCGAGATGGTGCTTGAGGTGATCGGCCCAGCGATCGAGTGCACCTAGGCGCTTCTGATCCACCTGCGTTGAAAGAGCCGGTTCAGCGGAAGGCAGGCCTTTGCGCAGGCGAAGACGATTGAGCCAGGCACGGCGATACCCTGACCGATCGAACAGACCATGGATATAAGTTCCCCAGACCAGCCCATCTTCCCGTCTCGCACCGTCCCATTCGTCGTTATCGACACCAGTCGGGCAGAGTCGGAAGGTCGGCTGAAGTAATCCCCGATCCGTTCGTCCCACGTGGACGAGATACCCGCGAACCATCGGCAACGGCCGATCATCTGTTTCTAGTGGTTGTGCCTCTACCTGATAGGTAATTTTTTCCCGGGTCAGTACGGTGCTGACATCGAGAAAACCCAGGCCTGTGGTTGCGCCGCCGCCTTCAACACCGTCAGGGTCGGCAATCCGCTGCCCCAGCATCTGATACCCTCCGCAAATGCCGACCAATTCTCCTCCTCGCCGAACGTGCTCTCGTAAGACCGATTCAAAGCCCCGCGCGCGGAGGTCGGCCAAATCCCGCTGCGTCGTCTTCGTACCCGGGAGTACAATTACATCAGCCCCCAGCACATCGTCCGGCACGGCTGCATACCGCAGTCGCACGTCACACTCCTCGGCCAGGCTGTTGAAATCTGTGAAATTGCTCATGTGCGGGAGTAGGATGACGGCAATGTTCACCCTGTCCGCCGAGAACGGGATTCGTCGCTCCGGCTGCGGCGTCAAACTATCCTCCTGGTCCAGTGACAGATCCCCCATATAGGGGAGGACGCCGAGGACTGGAACTCCCGTTTGCTCTTGAATGACACGGACGCCGTCCGCAAAGAGGGAGGCATCCCCCCGAAACTTATTGATGACCACACCGCAGACCCTGGCCCGTTCCTGCGGCGCAATTAAGTCCAGCGTGCCGATGACCTGGGCAAAGACCCCGCCGCGATCGATGTCTCCCACCAGAATGACCCGAGCATCGGCCATCTCCACCACCGGCCAATTCACCAGATCGCGATCGCAAAGGTTCATTTCCGCGGCGCTCCCGGCGCCCTCGATCACGACCACCTCGTACCGTGAGGCCAGACGATGATAACTCTCTCGAACGGCGCGGGCGAGGTCGGGATGGTGGGTGCGTTCCAGATAGGCCTTCGCATCGAGGCTCGTCAGCACCTTCCCCTGCACGATCACCTGACAGCGCAGATCGGATTCCGGCTTCAGCAAAATCGGGTTCATGTCGACATGGGGCTGGATCCCGCAGGCTTCCGACTGAAGGGCTTGGGCACGCCCGATTTCACCTCCCTCGGGCGTGACGAACGAATTCAACGACATATTTTGCGCTTTGAATGGGACGACCGCGACACCCGAACGGGCCAGCAGCCGGCACAGACCGGCAGTGATCAGGCTCTTGCCGACATCCGACCCGGTTCCGAGCACCGCAATTGCTTTGGCCTGGTGAGGCATGAAGGCAGCACCCTCTCAGACAGATGAACCAGCCGATGACGCCGAAGACATCCATTGAGCCGCACGCACCAAGCCTTGCGTGAGGCAGTCCGCCGTCACCTGTCCGATCATCGCCCCCACCATGGTATGCGTCCCTGCGTAGGCTTGCCAAGGACCGTGCCCCTTCAAGGCGCAGGCCATGACCACTGCATCCGTCCCGGTTCCGGTCGCATTGGGACTGCCGGTCCAACTGGGCACGGCATGGTCACACAAGGTGCCTGTCTTGCTCTCTGTCGCCACCTGCACGGCTCCCACCAGCGCTGGAGCAGCCAGGCAGGCATTGGTAATCACAATGAGGTTGATCGTTCCGGTGGTATGGGATCCGGCGTTACGCACCTCTGGAGCCGGCACCTCGCCGGCGCGCACCGCATTGGTCACCCCCACCGTCGCCAGGCATTCCACCCATATGCCCCCAGCCATGGCTCGGCTGACCACCACCTGTGTCATCGGAACCGCCGTCATGAGGGCGACGCAGTCCACATCCACCCCGAGTGATCCGGCCAGCTTCCGCAGATACAGACTGGGGTCTCCCCACGGCTGACTCGTTCGCCCCACGGAAGTGACCTGATGATTCAGGATGTACCGCGTCGTCCGGAGACCGCCTCCTCGCGGAGCCGACGATAACACGCGCAGCCGTGCCCCCAAGTCGACGATCAATGTGCCCTCCACGATGCGATGCTTCGTCGAGAGTGTTCGTGATGCAGTCAGTGTCATGAAGCCTTTCCGCCGAGCGCCTGGGAGAGGGCGCGCAGGAGCCGAGTATTGTCCGACGTCGAGCGCACGGCCACGCGCACCGTTCGATCATTCAAGCCTGCGACCATCGAGCAATCTCTGATTAGCAGGCCCTGTCGACGAAGCGCAGCCACTATCGTCCGGGCACGCTCGCCAACCGGCAATTCGAGCAGAATGAAATTGGCCTCCGACGGAAAGGCGACACAGCCGGGCAACCGTTGAAGCTCGACCAGCAACCGTGCCCGCTCACGCGCCATGAACGTCAGGCTGCGCCTTGCATGGGTCTTGTCTCGGAGCGCCGCCACGGCCGCCACCTGAGCCGGCATATTGACAGACCAAGGAGGTTGCCGCGCCTTGAGACGCTCGATAACCCGCACATGTGCCACGACATAGCCGATCCGCACAGCGGGAAGGCCGTAGAATTTTGTGAAGCTCCGCAGCACCAGCGTCGTCGCCGGAAGTCGTTCGGACAGGATGGATGCTGGTTCACAATATTCGGTAAAGGTCTCGTCCAGAAGCAGCCAGACCCCCAGCCGCGCTGCCAACCGTGCCACCGTCATGACCTGCTTGACCTCACAAGCCTGGCCGGTCGGACTGTTGGGATTACAGAGGACCAAGGCGTCGAATGATGCTCGGCCCTCCTTCTCTTCGGCACTCCCCGTCAACAGTCTCCGCACCGCCTCCAGTGGAGGTCGATAACCATCGGTCCGTTCCGCCATGGTCGCTGTGACCTGACCCGCGCTGCAGTCCATGGCCGCGGCATATTCCGAAAAGGTCGGGCCGATGATCAACAGACGTCGAATCCCCAAGGCGCGCGGCAGTATATGGATCAACTCGGTCGAGCCGTTCCCGATCAGGAACTCGTCGGCCGGGCGTTGCCAGTGGGCCGCCAAGGCCTGGCGCAAGTCCCAACAGGCGGGATCCGGATAGTGGGGCAACAGGTTCGCCGACCGTCGGAAGGCGCGGAGGGCCGAAGCCGAGGGCCCCAAAGGGTTGATGCTCGCGCTGAAGTCCAACATCGTGGAAGGGTCTTGTCCCAGTTCGCGCGCCGCCCCATAGACATCACCTCCATGCACCGGTCGATTCCTCACAGCCACAAAGACAAGAGCGCGAAGCCCACCCCTAACGCCCAGGCGCCCACCATGATGCGCAGGGCTTCGTCGATATCTCCCGGCTGCAACACCGCCCGCCCCTCTCCGAGGAAGGGACGCTCATGCGGGACACCGTCATAATGATTCACCCCACCTAGCTGTACGCCCAACGCACCGGCCATGGCGGCCTCAGGCTGTCCGCTGTTCGGACTCGGATGTTTGTCTCCGTCACGATGGAGGCAGTACCAGCTGTCCCTCACCCGCTCCCACCGACCGGTGGCGAACCCGGCGGCCAGGGCGATGAAGGTGCCGGCCAAGCGGGCGGGAACCCAGTTCATCACATCATCGAGCTTGGCCGACGCCCAACCGAAATGCTCGTATCGCGCATCGCGATGACCGATCATCGAATCGAGCGTGTTGACCGCCTTGTAGGCCAGCGCGAGGGGTACACCACCGAGGGTGAGATAGACAATGGGCGCGATGATGCCGTCCGCCGTACTTTCCGCTACGGTTTCCACGGTGGCACGGACGATCTCCGACTCATTCAATTGGGCACTGTCCCGCCCAACGATCCGCGCGACCGCCTCCCGCGCCAGGAGGAGATCGCCCTGCCCCAAGGCTCGGCTGACCGCTCGCGCGTGGTCAAGGAGATCACGACCTGCAAGGGTCGTCGCCGCCAGCAGGATCGTCATCGCTTCCGCCGATGACGGCGACCATGAACCGGCCAGTTGAATCACGGACGACGCAGCCAGATAAGAACCAACGGGCAGCGTCACCGCGAGGGCTACACCGGCCAGTCGCAACGCGTCGTCGGTCGTACAGATGGTCCTGACGCGACCATCGATCCAGGTGATGACGGCGCCCATTGCGCGAACCGGATGCGGCAACCAACGCGGATCCCCCACCAGCGCATCGAGTGCAGCCGCCGCCAGCAACTCATTCCCCGTCATCGCACCGGCACCATCAGCGGAACCAGAAGGAGAAACAGAATTTCGACCACTTCGTTGGTGGCGCCCAGCAAATCCCCCGTCACCCCGCCGAACCACCTCAAGAAAGTCTGTCGTAGGAGGCCCAGCAACGCCAGCCCCACCGTCACGGTCGCCAGCGCGATGGGAAAACCAAGTCCCGCCGCCAGCGCGAGCGCCAAGACCAGGGATGACCACAACACATGGGACAGCGACAGGTGCTGAAGAAAAGGGGCAGCCAATCCTCCGCCGCTTCGGGCATAGGGCATGGACAGGGCCAGCGTCACCATCGCCCAGCGACCTAACGCCGGCGCGCAAAACAACATCGGGACCCAAATGGGCTGGGGCAAGGCCATCAAAGCCGCGTAGCGCAACAGCAGCGACAGGAAGAGGCCTGTCGCTCCAAGCGCCCCCACCCGCGGATCGCGCATGATCCGCAATCGGTCCTCCGGCGTCTTTCCTCCGGCCAGCCCATCCAGGGTGTCCGCCAATCCATCTTGGTGCAAGCCGCGTGTGACGAGGACCAGCAAGACGATCAACAGCGCATTGGCGACCACCGGCGCGAACAGCAGGCTTAGCCCCTGATCGACCGCCACCAACAATCCGCCGATGAGGAGGCCGACGGTGGAATACCAAGCCATGGACGAAGCCAACTCCGCAGCCGTCGGATCATGATGAACCCGACTCAGCGGGATGGCCGTCAGGAAATGCCAGGCAAACACGAAGGGCCTGGCCACACCGGCCGATTCAGCCACGGTCGGAAACCCCCGCCTCGTCGAAGGTAGCCATCTCCGTGAGAACTTTCACCGCGGCCTGCACGAGGCCCATGCCGAGGCAGGCACCTGTCCCTTCACCAAGCCGTAGATCGAGGTCCAAGAGAGGTCGGAGACGAAGCTGTTCCAAAACGGCCTGGTGCCCCGGCTCCACCGAGCGATGCGAAGCAATCAGGTATTCCCGACAATGGGGCTGGAGAGCGACCGCAATCAAGGCGGCGGCTCCGGCGATGAATCCATCCAGGACCACCGGTATCCGCCGTGCCGCCGCACCGAGCATGAGCCCGGCCAGCCCGGCGATTTCCAATCCCCCGACCTTGGCCAGTACATCGAGGGCATCGGTCGGGTCCGGACGGTGCCGATCGAGGGCCCGTCGAATGACGGACACCTTGTGCTGATGGGTCGTGTCATCGATCCCTGTCCCCCGCCCCGTCACCTCGGCGACCGGCCGTCCCGTCAACAGCGTGGTGATTGCCGCACTGGCGGTGGTGTTGCCGATGCCCATCTCTCCGGTCCCGATCAGGCCGATGCCGTCACGCGCCGCGTCGAGCGCCAGCATCGTACCGACTTCCAGCGCACGCCGGGCTTGTTCGCGGCTCATGGCCTGCTCCACGAGGAAATTCCTGGTCCCCGGCATCACCTTCTGCTGGATGAGCTGCGGTATTGTCCTGAACTCCGCCGCTACCCCGATATCCACCACCCGCACTTCGACACCCGTATGGCGGGCCAAGACGTTGACCCCGGCGCCTCCACGGAGAAAATTCAAGACCATTTGTTGTGTCACCTCGCGCGGGTAGGCGCTGACACCTTCGATCGCCACACCATGGTCTGCCGCGAAGGTGAAGACGGCCCCACGCGGCACCTTCGGCAGCACCTCGCCGATTATGGTGGCATACCGAACGGCCACCTCTTCGAGCCGTCCGAGGCTGCCACGGGGTTTCGTCAACCGATCCAGGCGCACCTGGACCTGTGCGGCTATGTGGTGGTCTGGGGGCTCGATCTGCGTGATCGCTTCGTCCAATGTCATGTTCCCTGTCCCTTCACTTGAGTCTCAACGACTGACCGGCAATTACGACGTAGACTTCGTCTGCCGCCGCAGCAATCTGTTGGTTGACCCGTCCAGCCAAGTCGCGAAAGGCGCGGGCTCGGTACGTCGCCGGCACCAGCCCAAACCCCAGTTCATTGCTCACCAACAGAACCCTGGCCGGCGTGGTGCGGATGGCCTGCAGCAGATCCTCGACCTGAGGGCTGGGGTCCATCGACCCGGTGCGGCGGCCGCACAGGTTGCTCAACCACAGCGTGAGACAATCCACAACGATCGTGCGGTAACGGCTCCCGTGCGAACGGAACCACCCGGCCAGATCCCGGGGCACCTCAGCGGTCGCCCATTCCGCAGAGCGGGTGGCGCGATGCCGAGCAATCCGTTCCGCCATTTCATCATCCAAGGCCTCTCCCGTCGCCACAAAGGCCTTCGGTCCGCCGAGGCCGGCCTGCTCTAATGCGATCTGACTCTTTCCCGAAGAGGCCCCTCCGAGCACAAGGATGAGACGCGACCGTCGCCGCTGCGACCGCTTCATGGCGTCATTCCTCTGTCGCCTTCGAGTCGCGCTGCCAGAGGAATTCCGGCTCTCCCTGCGTCTTCGCCACCCAGCGCGCCCATACGAACAATGCATCGCTCAGGCGATTGAGAAACTTATTGAGTTCGGCCGACATCGATTCCTCGCGCGAGAGACGAATGCACATCCGTTCAGCCCGCCGGCAAATGGTCCTGGCTTGGTGGAGCGTCGCCGAGACCTTGCCCCCGCCGGGCAGGATGAATTCCTTCAGCGGTTCCAGTTCCTCCTGACAGCGGTCGATGATCCGTTCAAGGCGTTCGACGTCCCGATCCGTCACTGTCGGCATGTTGGGAAAGGTCTGTCCCGGTGCCGTCGCCAGAAGGCTCCCCACATCGAAAAGCTTGTTCTGCACCCACCGTAGATCCGCTTCGAGCTGCGCTGCGGCAACAGAGTCCTTCCCGACCTCGACATTCATCGCTCGCGCCAATCCCACGGAGGCATTCAACTCATCCACCGTTCCATAGGCCTCGACCCGCAGGGAGTCTTTCCACACCTGCTGTCCCCCCGCCAGCCTGGTCTGCCCCGCGTCGCCGGTTCTCGTATAGACTTTGGTAATTCGCATCCTTCGATCTCCTGTCACCTTCGCGGTTCCTGTCGCGTCTACGCACTGCGGCTTATATCCACCGGTCCGAGCACCCCGTCCGCCACCAACTGCAGGCACGCGGGACAAAGGCAATCTTCATAACGAGCGGCAATCCAGTCCATCTGCCGTTCGGTGATCCCGACCGTGCCGCACCAACATTGATACCCGCCGCACTCGAAGGGCTGCCGGCAACGCTCGCAGGTCTTGCGCACCGGCCCCTTCAAAACTCCACTCCCGCCTGCGCCGTGATACCGTCACGGAACGGGTGTTTCACCTGCTTCATCTCAGTCACCAGATCTGCCGCGGCGATCAATTCAGCCGGCGCCCCTCTGCCGGTGATGACGACATGCTGCATCGGCGGACGCCGCCGCACATGAGGAAGGACCTCGTCCAGAGGCACATAGTTGTGATGCAGCGCGATGTTGAACTCATCCAGGATGACCATCGCATAGCCGGCGTCGCTCATGAACTCACAAGCCTTCGCCCAGGCCGCTTGTGCATGGTCCGTATCGCGCGCCCGGTCCTGTGTCTCCCAGGTATAGCCTTCACCCATGCGGAGGAAGGCCACGCGGTCGCCGAACGACTTCAGCACACGCTCCTCCGCCGTGTCGATGGCGCCCTTGATGAACTGGACGATCGCCACCTTCATCCCGTGGCCGAGGCACCGAAGCACCATCCCGAGGGCGGCGGTGGTTTTTCCCTTTCCCGCGCCGGTGTAGACGATCAATAAACCCTTCTCCTCCTGCGCCGCCTCGATTCGGCGATCCACCGAAGCCTTCAATCGCTGCATCTTCGCCTTGTGTTCGTCCTGCGCCGCCATGTCTCTCCTACCTGATCGTCACCTGCGTTCGACGTGGCCGACTTGACGCTTCCAGCATATGCACGACAGCCTCCGGATGGCTGCCGAAATGCAGGTGACTATACAACGCGAGGGTATTGTCCCTCGTCAAGCCGTCCTGCCCGACAGGGTTGCCTGCTGCATCTGACAGGGTACAGGCATAGTGCAGTTCATCGGTCGGCGCAAGTCTCGAATAATGAAACTCATGGCCGCGCACCTGTGTTCCGGAAGAGCCCAAGAGACAGGGCCCCGTGACCCGCACCGTCCGGTACCCCAACGTCATCCCATCGCTTCGCATCACCGCTTCCGCCGGAAACAAGCCCACCATCTCATGTCGTCGCCCCGCAGCGTCGCGAATCGCCTCCGTCAAGAACATCAACCCGCCGCATTCGGCGTAGATGGCGCCTCCGTTTCGGGCAAAACTCCACACTGCCCTACGCAGGGAACCATTGGCCGCCAAGGCCTCGCCGTAGAGTTCGGGATACCCACCGCCGAAATACAACAGGTCAGCATCCGGCACCTGGGCATCCCGCAATGGTGAAAACATCACGAGCGTAGCACCCGCCGCTTCGAGCGAGTCCAGGTTGTCCTGATAGTAAAAACAAAAGGCCGGATCGTAGGCCACGCCGACTCGCACCTGTTGCCGGTGCGCTCGCGGTGGAGCAACCGGCAGCGTGGTTTCCGGAAAGGTCTCCGCGGCACGAGCCAAGGTTTCTATCTGTTCCAAGTCGATCGTATCTGCTGCGGATCGCGCCAGCCGGTCGTAGAGATCACCAGCCCCCACCTCGATGGCGGTTCGCAATCCGAGATGGCGATCCTGAATCGTCACGCCCTCGTCCGGCCTCAGGTACCCTACGACCGTGAGGTCCGTCTCCGCCTGCACGGCCTCCCGCAGCAGCCGATAATGGCCCTCGCTGCGAACGCGATTAAACAGGACTCCCCGCACCTGCAGGGCGGGATCGAATCGCTCATACCCCGAGGCCATGGCGGCGGCGGACCGCGCCATGGCGCTCCCATCGATCACCAGCAAGACCGGCGCAGCCAATTGTTTGGCCAATTCCGCCGTGCTGCCCCGTTCATGCACCGACGAACTTCCGTCGAACAACCCCATCATCCCTTCGATGATCGATAGGTCTGCATCGGCTGAGGCGCGCGCAAAGAGGGAGCGATTGACGGCTTCCCCTAACATCCATCCGTCCAGGTTCCGCGATGCGCGGCCGGTCGCGGCGCGATGGTGCCCCGGATCGATAAAATCCGGCCCCGCTTTGAAGGGCTGGACCACCAGCCCTCTGGCCTTTAATGCTGCCAAGAGCGCGAGGGTGGCCGTAGTTTTGCCGACACCGCTCTGGGTGCCGGCAATGACCAGACGCGGACAGTGCATCAGACGCTCCCCATGCCGTTCACGCCTTCTCGCCGAAGGTGATGCGAAGGCCGCCGAAAATGGAGCGGATCGGCGTCCCGCCGCTGGTGATCTCCTCGTATTTTTCATTGAAGAGATTGTCCGCCCGCAGATAGGCCTGCAGGCGCTTGGTCACATCGTAGGTGACGGCCAGCGACCAGACATCGAACGCCGGCAAGTTCTGCCGGTCACCGGTCGTGTTGTAGCGCGACCCCACATAGCGGCCCGTGAGCGTGATCCACAGCGGCTCGATAGGCTGGTAACTGACCGCTGCGCTCCACTGGTCGGCGGGCCAGCGGGGCAGACGGGTCTGGGTCATCAGGTCGCGGGTCATGGTGTGGGTATAATTCGCCTGCACCACGAGCCCCTTGAGGAAGGGGTGGTCGCCGGAATAGGTATAGGAGAGCCCGGCTTCCCACCCCTTCGTCGAAGCTTCGCCGATCTGCTGAGGACAAAATCCAAAGGTACTGAACGGCGCGCAAAACCCGGGATCGAAGGTCGTGGTGATGAGATTCCGGTAGCGATTCCAGAAGAATCCTCCGGTAAGTTTCAATTGCTTCGACAGGGCATACTGGTCGATCCCCACATCCAGGCTTTGGTTCTTTTCCGGCCCCAAATTCGGATTGCCGAAATTGGGGAAGTACAATTCGTTCATGCTGGGCGCTCGAAAGCCGGTGGCATACCCAGCCCGCAGTTTCGTATCCGTTTCTTTATGGTAGTACCCGCCGGTCAGGCGATAAGTCGTGGCGTCGCCGAAGACGTTGTAACTGTCCTGCCGAACACCGGCCGTGGCGAACAGGCGATCCCAGAGGTTGAATTGGGCCTGCGCGAATCCGGCGTGCGAACTCAAGATGCGATTGGTGAGACCGGTGTCGTTTTCACCCTGCTGTTCGCGAAACTGGTATCCCGCGCTCAGCAGCAACAGCTTCGTGACCTGAACGTTGTGCTGCCATTCGAGCCGATTCGACAAGACCCGGGTTTCGTTCGGGTCGCCGAACGGCGTGCTGAAGGCGCCGGTGACGAGACTGCGCTGCAAGGTGCCGGGGAGAAAGAGTGAGGCTTCTTGGGAGCGGGCGAGCGTCAGTTTCTGCGTCCACCAGGTCGTGATCGGCTGCTCATAACTGCCACTGAAGACGTATTCTTGACTCCGAATCTTCGAGCCATACACGTCATTGGGTGCCGTCGCCGACAGATTGTCCAACTGCACATCGGAGTTCATCCAGCGCATGGTGAAATCGAGGCGGCCGTCGTGCGGAAGATCCACCCCCACGCGCCCCGATCCTTGCCAGTTACGATAGGAATCCCGCTCCGTGGCCCCGCGTCGGTAGTTCGCCGCGGAGAAACTGGAGGTGTCCCAGCGGGAGAGAGAGAGGCTGTAATCCACCGCGCCGTGCTTTCCTGACACGGTGCCCCCTTCGCGCATCGACGCGAAGGAGCCGTATTCCATGAATCCGGTGGCCGAGAACGGTCCTTGGCCCTTCTTCGTCACGATGTTGATGACCCCACCCATGGCGTCCGACCCCCACAACATACTCTGTGACCCGCGGAGAATTTCGACCCGCTCGATGTTGTCGGTGGTCAGGTTGGCGAAGTTATAACTCCCCACGGTTCCGCTGTTGACGATCGCGCCGTCGATCAGCACGAGGGTCTGATTCGCCCCGCCGCCGCGAATCCTAGCCGTAACTTCGGTCCCTGGCCCGCCGTTCGAAAAGACCGCCAATCCTTGAGCCAGCCGAAGGGCGTCGACCACGCTCCTGATGTTCTGTCGCTTCATGTCCTGCGCGCTGATGACCTCCACGGCGCTGGTCACTTGGCCCACCGGCACCGGAGTTTTTGTGGCCGAGACCACGACTTCTTCGGCATGCACCACGGGCTCAGGCTCCGGAGGGTCTTCGGCGGAGGCGATGGACATCCACACAGGCGGGCAACTCACAGTACAGACCAACAGCACATAGACGGACCATGCCCTGACACGACACGACATACTGACACTCCCTTTCGCTCGAAGGGCTCAGTCGTAACAGCCGTCAGTTGAGTCTCCTGACTTACGGCTCATCGCTTCCCTGCGCCTTCCCGGCACAACGTGCCAGTGGCTCGCTGCAGGGTCACTCCCCGTTTACAGTGGCGGCACCGTGATGGAGTTGCACCATCTTCCCCGACGCTGACGGCGTCTTCCTGACACTCCGTTCTCCAATGGTGACGCGCCCCTGTCGTTCACGCGGGTGGGCCGGGCGCGAACCCCTCCCGCTCTACGTTCACCCCTGTCTCGGCAACCCCGCATATCGCGGCAAGGTCATACGCGGAAGGCCCGAGTCTGGATGGACATCGATCAAGACTTCGCAGCCATACACACCACGCAACGTCTCGACCGTGAACACCTCCTGAGGGAGCCCCTGTGCCCACACCCGCCCGTCGCGCAACATGACGATCCGGTCACAATACTGGCTGGCGAGGTTCAGGTCGTGGGAGACGATGACGACGGTCAGTCCCAGCCGGTCGCACAGCCGACGCAAGACCGTACAAATGTCGAGCTGGTGCTGGAGATCGAGAAACGCGGTCGGCTCATCCAGCAGCAACACCTCCGTTGTTTGCGCCAAGGCGCGGGCGATCATCGTGCGCTGCCGTTCTCCTCCGGAGAGCTCCGTGATAAGGCGCGAGGCGAGATGGGCGATATCTAGGGTCGCCATCGCGTGCGTCGCCGCCGCACGGTCCTCTTGGTTCTCCCATCCGAACCCGAGATCCCATCGGCTGCGCCGGCGATGGGGAAACCGCCCCATCAAGACGGTTTCTGCCACTGTGAAGGGAAAGGGTTGGGCCTGGTCCTGCGCCACGAAGGCTAGATGCCTCGCCGCCTCCTCCTGCGACCACTCGGTGAGTGGCCGCCCGAACAGCCTGATGGTCCCCTGTTGCGGAACGGCCAGCTTCGCCAGCAACCGAAGCAGCGACGTTTTGCCCGAACCGTTCGGCCCCACGATGCCGAGCATGGTTCCGGATTCCACCTGCAGCGCCACGTCCTGGAGCACCAGTCGGCCGATCCGGCCACGGCCTTGGTCGTAGCCGAACTCTAGGCCGCACACCTCATAAGCCGGCGCCAAACGGGAGCGCGTCTCTTCGCAAGTCACCTGGCCGTCCTGTCGCAACGGCGACCTCATGCCAGGCGATCCTTTCGCCAGACCAGGAGATAGATGAAAAACGGCCCCCCGGCCAAGGCGGTGATGATGCCGACCGGCACTTCCGACGGTACGAACAATGTCCGCGCAGCCGTATCGGCCAGCATCAAGAACATGCCGCCGACCAAGGCCGACGCCGGCAACAACAGGCGGTGGTCTGCGCCAAGCACCAACCGCACCGCGTGGGGAATCACCATCCCGATGAAGCCGATCATTCCGCTCACCGACACGACCGCCCCGGTCAACAGGGCGGAGAGCAAAAAGAGCCGGCGCTTGATGCCTTCCGTATCCACCCCCAACGATCGTGCCACCTCCTCCCCCATGGCCAGCAGATTGAGCGCTCGCACCTGTTTCATGAGCAAGACCCACCCGAGCAGCAGGTAGAGCGACAGCGCCAGGAAGCTCGGGGAGGCCGGCGCCATGAGCGACCCCATGAGCCAGGCCATCATCCCGAACGATCGGTTCGGCTCCATGATGGAGGTAATGAACATGATCAGCGCCGAGAAAATGGCGTTCAAAATCACCCCGGCCAGCAAGATCGAATGGACCGGCAGCCGGTCGGCCGTCGCGGCCATTCGGTACAGGACCAGCAACGCCACTAGCCCTCCCGCGAAGCCGAAGAGCGGCAAGGCGGAGAGGGACCAGAGGGTGGTGCCGATTCCCAACAGCACCGCCAGGGCCACCCCCAAGGCCGCACCACTGGAGACGCCGAGCACGTAGGGATCCGCCAAGGGATTCCGGAGCAGCGCCTGGAGCGTCACGCCGACGGATGCCAGGCAGAGCCCCGTGAGGAATCCGAGCAACACGCGCGGCAACCGTACCTCAAGCAAGATGACGCCGGTCGTGCCCAAGGGTTCCTGTTCGCGAAAGAGCCCGACCAGCGCGCTGGCGACAACCTGCCACAGTTCGCCGATCCCGACGAAATGCGTGCCGACCTGAACACAGATCACCACCGATAACAGGGCAGCCAGGGAAAGCCCGCCCATGACGCTCCACCAACGTGCAGAGGTCAGAACGGCTCCTTCAAGAGAGGCACGGGGGTCGATCGAACGGGCAGCCGGCGGGATGGTTTCCGGAGAGAGGCAGCTCGGCTCGGTCGAGGTGCTCGGGGTAGTGGAATGACCGAGGGAGGGCATCATGGGCGTTCCGTCGGCGTCGCGACGGCGGCTTCGGGGTGAATGACCGCGACCAACGCATCCAGCCCCTCCATGACCCGCGGGCCAGGACGGTTGAGCGCGTCGGCGGGCACCTGACGCAGGCGTTCCTGCTTGACGGCGGACAGAGTGGTCCAGCGTCGCCATGCCTGCTGCTCGCTCCGCGGCACCGTTTCGACGGAGCCCATCGGGAAGATGAGCACCTCCGGATCTTCCTTCAGAACCATTTCCATGGTCAGTCTGGGGTAGGGTGAGGAGGCGCCTGCTGCAATATTGATCCCGCCGGCCAAGCCGATCATTTGATGGAGATAACTGCCAGGCCCCACGGTGATCAGGGGTTCGCTGTTGATCACATACAACACTCGCCGCCGTGGGAGGGCCTCCACTCGAGCGGTGATCGCAGCCATTCGTTCCCGCATGGCGCGGGTCAGCGCATGGGCGGCGGACACACGGTCGAAGATTCTGCCAAGCGTGTGGATGTGCGCGAACACGCTCTCCACCGAGGTGGCTTCGAGCAACAGGACCGGAATTTTCAATTCATCCAGCTTGGTCAGGAGATTCGCACGCGCGAACTCTTTCGGGGCCGCCACCAGGTCCGGATTCAGGGCCAGCAGCGACTCCAGGTTGGGATGGGCATATCCGATCTTGGGTCTCGAACTCGCAGCCGGGGGAAAGTTACAAAAGTCCGTCACGCCGACGATCTGCTCGTCCAGCCCTAAGGCGAACAACATTTCCGTAATACTCGGCGCCAGCGAAACGACACGCATGGGCGCCTTGGCGATATACAGTTTCCGCCCCGCATCGTCGATGAAGGTGCGCGGCGTGATGTTCGCCATAAACGGCATCCCCGTGAGGATGCCCTGTTGTCGTCGTTTCATCACGGTGGGGTCACCAGAGCCTTCGCCGAATGCGATGGAGCACCAAGCCAGAACGACACAGCACCAGACTCCCAGGCAGACGGCAGACAGTCGCTGCAGGTGGAACGGATGAACTTTGCGCAAATAAAAAATCCCCAGGGCCTCCACGGTACCCTGAGGATTACACCCGCACCTCATCCTCGCCTATTCCCCAGCCCACGAGGGAATAAAGGGTCTCCCCTCGGGCAGGTCTTCTGGCTCATGGTTCGTCCTACTCCCCGCGCCTTCCCGTTCACCGACCGGTGAACAGTGGCGCCTGCGGGTTTCGTCCCCGTTTACAGCGGCGGGACCGCGAGGGCTTCGCACCCTCTTCCCTTGGCCCAAGGTGTCTATGAACGGAGCAGACTGTAGGAGAGGCCGCAGGATCTTGTCAAGCTGAATCTTGACGACGGCGAAAACGCAACTTCAGGATGAGGATGGCCAGCGTCAAGACGAGGGTCACCAGGTTGGCCAGAATGATCGGCAGGGCGCCGAGCAACAGACCATACAGCAACCAGAGGGCCACGCCGGTCGTAAACGTGAGCAACATCCCCAGCGAGACGTCCTTGGCGGATCTGGTCTGCCAGGTTTGTTGGAGCTGAGGAATAAAGGCGATGGTGGTGAGGGCACCTGCCAGCAGTCCGATGAGTGTGACATGGTCCATAACGCGTCCCGAATGAAATGCCTCCGTCGCCTGCCCATCTCGATGGGAGAATTCACGGCAACGGCTTGTGTTGAGCTGCGGCGCTATGGTAGCATCCCCCCCGGTCGAGGGCCAGTCGTATTGCGACGCCGAAACAAAGGAGTAGGGCCGTGGCATTTGCCTGTGATCTCTGTGGAAAGAAGCATCAAACCGGAAACAACGTCAGCCACGCGAACAACAAGACGAAGCGCGTGTTCAATCCGAATTTGCAGCGTGTGAGGGCCTTGGTCAACGGCTCCACCTTGCGCATTCGCGTCTGCACCCGTTGCCTGCGGTCCGGACTGGTCAAAAAAGCCGTCTGATCACTCTCCCTTTCCCATCTACGCCGATTCTTCCAGGCACAAGGGTGCCGGCCGCATCCGTTCTGTAACGGCTGCCCTCTCACGCCGTCTCACTCTGTCAACCGCCTCACCGCCCACAATGTTGCTCAACAGAAGACGGATCGCAGCGATCGGTGTACAATCCCCGGACAAACAGCTGGAAGATCGACACTCACGCCGGAATCTGGAGGATACCCATGAATGGCGGAACAGTGTATGGGATCGTGGCGGCCGCCCTGTTCCTCGCAGCCTGCAGTCATCTACAGGGACGAGAGGCCGCCTACTTGGATGAGGTCAAGGGACGGGCGACCCAGGCGGAGATCAAACAGGAGCTGGGGTCGCCGAAATCAGTACGGCAGGGGGAAGCGGGAGAAACGATCTGGGTGTACGAGTTGTGGGAGCAACAATCCGGCAACCGCCTGACGGCTCCCGGAATGTGGTGCGAAGAATATCGACTGATCTTTGACGCCACAGGCCTGTTTCGCCGCTGGCGACAGCTCTCGCACTTCCATGGCGGCGAGCTGATGCCGACGGAATGCATTCCGGAAGATCAGACACTAAAATAATACCTGTGCGGCGGGAATCGTGAGTGAAAGGAACCTGACTGGAGCAAGCACCTGGCTGAGGCGATTGCCTGAACAAGGAAGGTTGAAAACAAGACTACGAGGATTCGCTCAGAAGAAGCGTTGGACGACGACGATGATGTCGTCGGGTTGGATGGGGGCATCCAACGCGACCTCCACTGTCCGCTCCTGCCCGTTCACCCGCCGCAACACCTTCGGCGTCTTCGACGCCTTCTCCGTGAACCCCCCGGCCATCGTAATGGCCATGTGCAGCGTCAGCCCCCGTTCATACCAAAAGTCCCCCGGCTTCTTCACTTCCCCGTTCACATAGAACCGCCGCGCCTGCGGGATCACCACCAGGTCCTCCGGCTGCAGCACCGCCTGCGGCTCCACCGGCACCGTCGTCACCCCGCCCGCCCCCCGCCGCTCCACCCGCACGTCCAGCTTGTCGGCCTTCTCCGTGAACCCGCCCGCCATGCTCACCGCCTTCTGCACCGACAGCCCCGCCTCATACGTATACCGCCCCGGCGTCCGCACCTCGCCCGTCACATACACCTTCTGCCGCTCCGCCACCACGATCGTATCCTCCGGCAACACCAGCGACTCCAGCGTCACCGCCACATGCTCTTCCTGGTGGTTCACGATCCGCACCACCTGCACCCGCTCCACATCCCCCTTCTCCGTCGCGCCCCCGGCCATCGCCAACGCCTTCTGTAGACTCAGCCCCTCCTTGTGCGCGTAGCCCCCCGGATTCTTGACCTCCCCGCTCACATAAAACCGATCGCTCTTCGGCACCACCAGGATGATGTCCTCCGGTACCACCGCCGCGTCCAACGCCACGACCGTCGTCTCCACCCCCTCCGCCGTCGTCCGCGTCAGCTTGACGACGCTCGCCTCCGCCTTCTCCGTCACCCCGCCCGCCAACGTCAGCACCCGCTGCACCGTCGCCCCCGCTTCGAACGGGTACCGCCCCGGCGTCTTCACCTCCCCCGTGACATACACCCGCTGCCCCTCCCGCACGATGATCAGATCTTCCGGCTGCACCGCCGCCTCCAGCGGCAACACCAGCGTCTGCTCCTGCCCCCCCACCACCCGCCGCACCGTCAGCGCCTGCCGGTCCGCCTTCTCCGTCGCCCCCCCCGCCATCGCCAACGCCTTCTGCAAACTGATGGTCTCGTTGAACGGATAGGCGCCGGGGGTGCGCACCTCACCGCTGATGTAGAACTTTCGATTCTGCGTGCTCACCGCCAGGATGTCGTTCGGCAGCACCACGTCGTCCGGTCCGATCGCCACCGTCAAGGCGCCGCTCTCCGTGACCCGCGTCACCTTGAGCACCTGTCGTTCCGCCTTGTCCGTGAAGCCCCCCGCAAGTGAAATGGCCTTATTGGCCGTCAATTGATCCTCCGAAGGATAGGGATACGGACCGGGACGCGTCACCTCGCCCATCAGATAAAACTTCTGTAACTGTCCCACGACGATCGTGTCGTCCGGCAGGAGGGGGGTATGGAGCTGAGCCGACAGCAGCTCTTCCTTTTCGGCCTTCCGGCGTGTGATGCTCAGGGTGTTCTTGGCCGCTTTCTCGGTGAAGCCGCCGGCCATGGTAATGGCCTTTTGCACCGTCAACCCGTCTTCAAACGCAAAGCCGCCCGGCGCCTTGACCTCGCCGCTGACATAGACGTTGCGATGGCGAACAATGGTGACGCTCACCTTGGGCGACCGCACATAGCCCGCGGCGAGGCGCTTGGTGAGATCGGCCTGCAGATCTTCGGTGGTCTGTCCTCCGACCTGTAACATGCCCAACAGCGGATAATTCAGCTTGCCGTCCCCGCCGACCCGACTCTCAAGGGTCAAATCGTCCTCACCATACACCTGGATTCGAATGACATCGTTAGGCCCAATACGGTACCCGGACTCCGCCGCCGCCACACCGAAAGCCAGGAGCAGCACCATCACGGCGTTGACCCAGCACAAGAGGACCCGCTTGACCATAAACGACTTTTACCTCCGATTCGAACGATAGGAACGGCCGGACTGCCGTCCCATTCTGCCTCTCTCTCCACTCACTCGGCAAGGGCACAAGGGTGCTCAGAAGAAGCGTTGGACGACGACGATGATGTCGTCGGGTTGGATGGGGGCATCCAACGCGACCTCCACCGTCCGCTCCTGCCCGTTCACCCGCCGCAACACCTTCGGCGTCTTCGACGCCTTCTCCGTGAACCCCCCGGCCATCGTAATGGCCATGTGCAGCGTCAGCCCCCGTTCATACCAAAAGTCCCCCGGCTTCTTCACTTCCCCGTTCACATAGAACCGCCGCGCCTGCGGGATCACCACCAGGTCCTCCGGCTGCAGCACCGCCTGCGGCTCCACCGGCACCGTCGTCACCCCGCCCGCCCCCCGCCGCTCCACCCGCACGTCCAGCTTGTCGGCCTTCTCCGTGAACCCGCCCGCCATGCTCACCGCCTTCTGCACCGACAGCCCCGCCTCATACGTATACCGCCCCGGCGTCCGCACCTCGCCCGTCACATACACCTTCTGCCGCTCCGCCACCACGATCGTATCCTCCGGCAACACCAGCGACTCCAGCGTCACCGCCACATGCTCTTCCTGGTGGTTCACGATCCGCACCACCTGCACCCGCTCCACATCCCCCTTCTCCGTCGCGCCCCCGGCCATCGCCAACGCCTTCTGTAGACTCAGCCCCTCCTTGTGCGCGTAGCCCCCCGGATTCTTGACCTCCCCGCTCACATAAAACCGATCGCTCTTCGGCACCACCAGGATGATGTCCTCCGGTACCACCGCCGCGTCCAACGCCACGACCGTCGTCTCCACCCCCTCCGCCGTCGTCCGCGTCAGCTTGACGACGCTCGCCTCCGCCTTCTCCGTCACCCCGCCCGCCAACGTCAGCACCCGCTGCACCGTCGCCCCCGCTTCGAACGGGTACCGCCCCGGCGTCTTCACCTCCCCCGTGACATACACCCGCTGCCCCTCCCGCACGATGATCAGATCTTCCGGCTGCACCGCCGCCTCCAGCGGCAACACCAGCGTCTGCTCCTGCCCCCCCACCACCCGCCGCACCGTCAGCGCCTGCCGGTCCGCCTTCTCCGTCGCCCCCCCCGCCATCGCCAACGCCTTCTGCAGGCTCAGCCCCTCCTTGTGCGCGTAGCTACCGGGCGTCTTGACTTCGCCACTGATATAAAATTGATCGCTCTTCGGCACCACCAGGATGATGTCCTCCGGTACCACCGCCGCGTCCGACGCCACGACCCTCGTCTCCACCCCCGCCGCCGTTATCCGCGTCAGCTTGATGACGCTCGCCTCCGCCTTCTCCGTCACCCCACCCGCCAACGTCAGCACCCGCTGCACCGTCGCCCCCGCTTCATACGCGTAGCGGCCCGGCGTCTTCACCTCCCCCGTGACGTAAACTTTCTGTCCCTCACGCACCACAATGAGGTCTTCGGGCTGAACGGCAGCCTCCAGCGGCAGCACCAGCGTCTGCTCCTGCCCCCCTACGACGCGCCGGACGGTCATCTCCTTCCGGTCGGCTTTCTCCGTCACCCCGCCGGCCAGGGTGAGGGCCTTCTGCAGGCTGATATTTTCGCTGTAGGGATAGGCTCCCGGAGCCCGCACCTCACCGCTGATGTAGACCTTGTAATTATGACTGCCGACCGCCAGGATGTCGCTGGGCAAGATCAGGTCATCCGGGCCGATCGCGATGGTTTGAGCACCGCTCTCCGTGACGCGCGTCACCTTGAGAGTCTTCTTGTCAGCCTTGTCGGTGTAGCCACCGCCGAACGACACGGCCTTTTTCGCGGTCAGCTGCTCTTCGAAGGGATAGGGACCTGGGCGCATCACCTCGCCCATCAGATAAAACTTCTGCAATTGCGCCACGACGAGCATATCGTCGGGCAACAAGGGCGTGGTCAGGGGCGCGTTGAAGGTCTGTTCGTGCCCCTCCGAACGGCGCGTGATGGTCAGCCCGTTGCGCACCGCCTTGTCGGTGAAGCCGCCGGCCATGGTCACGGCCTTCTGCGCGGTCAGGCCGTCTTCGAAGGGAAACCCCCCCGGCGTCTTGACCTCGCCGCTGACATACACGTTGCGATGGCGGGCGATGGAGACCGTGACTTTGGGTGATCGCACGTACCCTGCGGACAATCGCTTCGTCAGCAGCGCCTGCAAATCCTGGGTGGTCTTCCCGCCGACCTGCAACACCCCCAGTAGCGGATAATCTAACTTGCCGTCTCCGCTGACTCGGGCCTCCACCGACAAGTCTTCTTCGCCGAACACTTGGATCCGGATCACATCGTTGGGGCCGATGCGGTAGCCGGCCGGCGGCCCTTTCGTCTCTCCTGCGACTGCGTGCCATGTCGTCAGGACCAGCAGGAGCACCGCCAGCCAACAGGAGATGACTCGTGTACCCATACGCTGCCTCGCCTCCACGTTCCAGGTGGTGAGCCAGTGGCGTCGTATCCGGACGAGCGCGTCGCCTCAGAAGAATCGTTGCGACACCACGATAATGTCGTCGGGCAACACAGGCGCGTTCAACGACAATTCGAACGTCTGTTCCTTCCCGTCGACGATCCGAAGGACCTTGGGTTTCTTCGATGCCTTCTCGGTAAACCCTCCCGCCATGGTAATGGCCATATGGATCGTCAGGCCGCGCTCGTATCCGTAGCCTCCCGGCTTATGCACTTCCCCATTCACGTAGAAGCGCTGAGCGGCTGCGACCAAAATGAGATCATCCGGGAGAATCGTGGTGGTCGCTCCGGCATCGAGAATTTCGACGCCGCCTCTCTCCCGATGGCGCTCGACCCGGATATCGGTCTTGCTGGCCCGCTCGGTGAATCCTCCGGCCATGCTGATCGCCTTCTGAACCGTGAGACCCTGCTCATAGGGATATCCGCCGGCCCCCTTCACCTCGCCGCTGACATAGAAATTGCGGTGTCGCGTGATCGACACGGTGACGCGGGGCTGTTTCAAGTAGCCCGCACCCAGCCGCGCGGTCAGATCGGCCTGCACGGCCTCCGTGGTCTGCCCCGTGACGTGGATCAATCCGAGCAGCGGATAGTCGATCTTCCCGTCTCCTCCCACTTTCCGCTCGACGGTGAGATCGTCTTCCCCATAGACCTGGATCCGCACGACATCATTCGGGCCGATCCGATAGGGTTCCGGCTGGGGAGACAACGACCCCGCCCGCGACGTCGCGCCGAATCCGACGACGAGCCAGAGACCGAACAACCCCAGTAGAAAGCGTGTGACCATCTGCCCCACCTCGTGTTTCGTGGTTCGCGGATTCCTGTTCGCCCTCAGTGCCGAGCCAATCCCGTTCGACCGCCAGCACCGCATCGCGCTGGGCGGGCTGAAACGCCGGCACCAGCAAGCCGATCCGGGCCAAGACTTCAGGAGCATTCTGCAGATAGGCCATTTCCTCCAGGTCGGCGATCGCGGTCCGAAGCACCTCGCGCTCGGGGACCTCGTTCAATCGGACGGACAAGATCTCTTTCAGGGGCGACGCCGTCACGGTTTCATCGGGCCCCACCAGTTCTTCGGCCAGCTTCTCGCCCGGCCTGAGGCCGGTGAAGCTGATCGGGATCTCTTGATCCGGCACGAACCCCGACAACCTGATCAAGTGCCGTGCAAGGTCCTGGAGTTTGACCTGTTCGCCCATTTCCAGCACGTAGACGGCGCCGGGATGCGCCAGCGAGGCGGCCTGCAAGACCAGCTCGACCGCTTCCGGAATCAACATGAAATACCGCTGCACCTCCGGATGGGTCACGGTCACCGGGCCGCCCCGTTTGATCTGCTGCAGAAAATGCGGTACCACGCTGCCGTTGCTGCCCAACACGTTGCCGAACCGGACCGTGATGAAGTTCGTCTTGCCGGTCCGAGCCATGTCCTGAATGATCAGTTCCGCCACCCGCTTCGTCGCGCCCATGACGCTGGACGGGCGCACGGCCTTGTCGGTCGAAATCATGATGAAGCGTTCGACACCGAATTCCTCCGACAGGCCGGCCACCGTGCGTGTGCCGATGACATTGTTCTTCACCGCCTCACAGGGGTTGTACTCCATCAAGGGCACATGCTTATGCGCGGCCGCATGGAACACAATCTGCGGCTGATAGGCCTCCATGGTCGAGCGCAGCCGATCCGCATCGGTCACATCGCCGATCACCGGATAAATGGCGGGCGGCGCCGTGCCTGGACTCAGTTCACTGTGGATCGCATAGAGCCCATTCTCATAACGTTCGAAAAGCACCAGGCATTCCGGTTCATACGACGCAATCTGCCGGCAGAGTTCGGACCCGATGGACCCGCCCGCCCCGGTCACCAGCACGCGTTTGCCCTTGAGCAACGCCGCCGTCAGGGATCGATCCAGATCGACGCGTGGCCGGTGCAGCAAATCCTCCACCGACAGATTGCGAAGTTGGTTGACCTCGGACTTGCCGTCCAACAAGACGCTCAGATCCGGTAGAATCTTGATCGACACGTTGTACGCCAGCAACGCCTTGGCGATTTCCCTGATGGCCGCGGCGCCGATGCTCGGCATCGCGATCAGGATGGCGTCGGGCTTGACGCGCGTCATCATGCTGGAGAGCTCCGCCCGCGTGCCCAAGACCTTGACGCCATGGATGCGCTGGCCGATTTTGCGACGGTTGTCGTCGATGAAACCGACCGGGTGATACCCAAAGGCTCGATTCTGTCGCAGTTCGCGCACCAGCCGCTCCCCCGCATCGCCCGCTCCATAGATCAACACGCGCTTCATATCGGACGTCGTGGACAAGGGATTGCCGAGACGTCGGGCGACCCGCATCCCGCCGGTCAAGACGATCAGGAGCAACGCATCGATCACATAGACCGTCCGGGGATAAGCGGTCTGTCCGAGCACATAGCGGGTGGCCAGGAAGAATACGACGGTGCTGCTGGCCGTGGCCCCGACGATGTTGCGGAGGTCCCAGAGGCTGGTGTACTGCCAGACCGTACCGTACAGCCGGAACGGGATGAACATCATGAGACGCACGCAGATCAGGAGCGGCAGGGTGCGCAAGAATATTTCCATCGCCCATGGCGGGATCTGGCCGTCGAAGCGGAGCCAGAAGGCCGCGTAATTGGCAATTCCCATCAAGGCGATGTGCACCAACAACACGAACAGGCACTTCGGATTGGAGAATCGAGACAGTGTCAACATGGTAATAGACCGATCAATTGAAGGTGAATGAACCGTCGGAGTGGACCGGACCGAAGGGGAAGGCCGGCGGTCGAATGTCGAAGCCCCATCGACTAGGTGGTGGAGGAGTCGGCCGGGTCGGGGCAGACTTGTTGATGGCGCACCAGCCATTCGTAGGCCGCTGGCATTGATCGCGCCAAGGCGGCGGCTATCAGGCTGGGGAGATAGGACAGGGCTTCCCGCCCGACCCGTTCGGCGCTGAGCCGATCGCCCGGCGGCGCCACCACCCGTATCGTCGTCCCCGCGCCCGCGAACACGGTGGCAAACACCGCGCTCGCCCTGGCGAGGTGGTAACGCGAGGTCACCACAATCACCCTGCTCACCCGCTCGCGGGCAAAGATGCGCCGCAAGATGACGGCTTCATCGATCGTGTTGCGCACCGAGGTTCTGCAGACCGTCCGGACGCCACGCAGGCGCAAGCAGTAGGGATCAACGAGCGTGGTCATGCTGTCCGGCGCCACTCCCTGCGTGACGAGGGCCTTGGCATACAGGGCTCGATCGGGACTTCCAGCCAGAGCGACGACCATGTCGACCTTGCCGAGATCGTCCGGGGACACGCCTTCCGTCTGGGCTACGAGCCACGACAGCCCGAGCCATGCCAGCAACCCGGCCGAGACAAGGGCTGCAGTCACGTATCCAAGCAGGCCCCATCCTCCAGCCGAGTGAGTGGACGCCACAGCCATACCAGAACCGCTCGCCGCCCCTCCCGATTCAGGCCAACAGCTGCTTCACCGCGGCACAGACCGATTCGATTTCCTGATCGGTCATGTGCGAGTACAGCGGCAGGGCCAATCCCTCTCGGCTCGCCTTCGCTGTGTGCGTCAGATTGGCACTCAGCCTCATCGGATACTGCTGGAAAATGGCCTGCGCGTGGACCGGCGGGTAAAAGTATCGCTTCGTCTGGATCCCGGCCTGCTTGAGGTCGTCGTAGACCTGATCGCGACTGCGTTTGGCTTGTTCCCCGATGAAGAGGACGAAGTAATTGCCGCTGGTGGTGCGATCATAGGGGTATTCCTGCACCTGACAGCCGGGCAACCGGCCCAAGCGATCACGGTACAGTGCAATCCGTTCGGTTCTCGCCTTCACCAGGTCCTGCACCCGCTGGAGACCCAGCAGCCCGATGGCCGCATGGAGTTCGCTCATTCTGGCCGACAGACCCAGATGGACCATCTCTTCTCCCTTCACCAGGTCTTTGCCGTAATCGCGCATGGAGCGGACCCGCTCGGCGAGCGCCGAGTCATTCGTGGTCAACAAACCGGCCTCGATCGCGGTCACCACTTTCGTGGGGCTGAGCGAAAAGACCTCGCACACCCCGAATTGCCCGAGCGGCTGCCCCTTATACGTGGCCCCCAACCCCTGGGCGCTGTCGAAATACACGGGAATTCCCTTTCGTCGCCCGATCTCCAACAACGCATCGACATCGGGCGGCAGCCCATAGACCGAGACACCGCAAATCGCGCCGGTCTGCGGCGTAATGTTCCGTTCCACATCCTCAGGGTCGATGGTGCAGGTCCCGGGCAGGCAGTCACAGAACACCGGCACCAGCCGATTCCAGAGCAGCGCCTGGGCGGTAGCCGCAAAGGTGAAAGACGGCACGATGACCTCGGTACCGGGCTTGAGTCCGAGCGCCTGCGGCACCAGCATAAGGCCCGCCGTACAGGACGACAGCGCGATCGCATGACGCGCGCCGGTCACGCGGCACGCCTGTTCTTCCAAACTGCGCACAACCGGACCGACGGTCACGATTCCCGTTTCCCACCCGTTGTGCATCATGATGAGAATGTCTTCCAAGGAAGGGAGCGTGGGTCTGATGATCGGCATGGTGATCACGATGTCCTCCGTAATGTAGGTGAAGCAGAGAGCCGTAGTGACAAGTCGAGGGGCGTCCGTATCGTTCAGCCGCCGTATTCCCAGGGCGTATCGGCCATGGTGAGGGGCTTCACGCGTTCGCGACAGACGGCGTCGACGACTTCCAAGATGACCACCGCATGATCGCTTCCCTGGTCGACGATCTGGCGCACGGTACATTCCAAGTAGGCCGGCGCATTACTCAGGATCGGAGCCCGCGTGGCGCCGTCGCAAAACGGTTCCCCATTGATCGTGCCGTCCTGAACCGCAGTCGGCGTGAAGAACTTTTTGGCCAGGTCCGTCTGGTGATGCCCCAAGACGTGAAGCACCGCGACGGCACTTTTGGCCAGACATCGAAAGACACTGTTGGTCGGCCGGACCGCCACGGTCAGCAGCGGCGGGGTAAACGAGGCTTGCGAAACCCAGGTGACCGTCGCGGCCCCGATCTCTTCGTCGTTACGGGAGGTAAGGATGTAGACGCCGTTCGTGAACATGCGAAGCGTGTGTTTCTTTGCGGTGACATTCATACGTACTCCCCATCGGCTGAAGACTGCCTGACCGACTCAGAACCCGACGCCGACAACACCCGATCCAAACGGGCGACCACCTGCTCGATGGGCGCCTGGAGTCGGACCGTCCGCCCCAGGAGCACGGCCCCCCGTTCGGACGCCGCCTCCCACCATTCCGGCCCATCGATACAGAGCACGCGACGATGGGGGTCCAACCGGCGCAACGCAACGTGGGCCGCCTCGTCGTCCAACAGCGCCGCCGGGCTGCGAAAATAGCTCGAGCCCAACCGCCCGATCGCGTAAGCGCCGCGTTCCGTCGTCAGCGTGAACTGGGAAAATCCGTAACGGGCATAGACTTCGTCCGCCTCCCCCAGGTAGGTCGACGTCCACACGGACCGGCCATCCGTCCCTGCTGCAACGGGCAGGGCCATCAGCAGACGTCTTGCGACCGGCTCCAGGCCGAGCGATCGATACCAGGTCGCGGCGCGGATATTGTCCTCGTACACATCCACTGAGAGACCGCGGATTCCGGCCTGTTCCATGACAGCCATCCCCCGCGCCCATAACGACGTACCTACCCGACGGCCCTGTGTCGACGGGTGCACGAACAAGTGGTTGAGGAACAAGTCTTCCCCCTCGTACCGCCAGGCCGACATCCCGACAATATGCCCTCCGACCTCGGCCACCAGAAATCGGTTCGCCGACTCGGATGTCATCTGATCGCGAAGAAAATGATCGAGCCCCGTACCTCCGAGAATCGTCGTCTCCCGCATGAGCGGGCTCGAAGCCGCGCGAACGACCGCGGCCATGGCGGCACTGTCGTCCGGCAACGCCGGCCTGATGACGGGAGGGGCAGCCCGAACCATCGATGCACCACTCTCTCGCGGGTGATGGAATTCGAAACTCAGAGGTCCGTTACTGGAGATTAGAAACGAGGGCAGCCGGAGTCAGGCTTCTACCTCTGGCTCCTGCGTGACCGCTGTGGCCGCCGGGACCGGCGGCAAATGGGGTGCATGGGGGACGGCCCGCCGATAGGCAGGGAAAAAGTTGGCCGGGATCGAGAGGTCTCCCCCGGCTTGTGTCGCCGCCACGCGGGACAGACTTTCATACTTGGATTGATCCACGATCAGGCGGTAAGAGTAGAAATCCGCCCGAGCATCGGAAAATCCCGCCTTGAAGTGGAACAACGAATCGTACGCGCCGCCGACTCCACCGCCCAGATGCAAGACGCGGTTCAATCGTTCCTGCGACCAGGCACGCATGAAAGGGATAATGAGCTTATTGGGTCCCAGGCGCAGGTACTCCGTCGCCGTCGCCGACAGGTGATAATGCACCAAGCCACCCATCTCGACGAAAATGCCGCCCGCCACCACCGATCCTGTCTGGGACCGAACACAACAGAGATGAATGGCAGGACCGAGAATGGTCTTCAGGTCGGTGAAATATTGCTCCGAATACAGACAGGTCACCGCCCCCACCCGCAGCATGGTGTCACGGTAGAGTGCCGCGAATTCTCCCAAGCGCGCCCAGTCGTCGACCGACACGTCAAAACCATCCTGGACCAACCGCTGGTAATTCTGTTTGTGATTCCTTCGCACCTGCTTCCAGAACTCATCCTGCGTGAGGGACAGGTCGAGATAGATGGTCGGTCCATGGTGCACCAACTGCCCGAATCGGCACAGGTCTCCCTTGTTAAGCTCTGAGAAGGGATGGAGGCGGAAGAATGCCGACACTATGCTGCGTTCCTTTGCCAGCGCGGAGAAGGCCTCGATAAAGGCCGGCAATTGCTCCTGTGTCGGAGCCACCAGCGGCGTGGAATACCCGTAGGGCGAGACGCAATCGCACCAGCCGGGAGAGGCATTCAGCGACTCCGGCAGGGGACGAATGATCAGGGGGGCTAAAAACGAAGCGCCGCGATACTGGGCGTAGAAGGCCATGGGGATCCCGCCCTCATGGTACGCGCACAACTTCACATATTCCGGCAGATGGTAGAAATCGTGCCAGTTTGATTCGAGATACCGCTGCCACCGTGGATCATCGGGCGAGATAAATTCCGCATGCATCGCAACACCCCCGTCCAACCGAACCGCTATGACGGAACCGCCCAGAGCCCTACGGCACCGCCGGCGCGGCGTTCGTAGCGGTCCCGGGAGCCGTGCCGGCCCCTTCGCCCTTCTTCCGCACGACCGGGAGAGCCCTGGCTGGATTTCCAAGCACTGTGACGCCGTTTTCCACAGCGGCATAGACGGCGGCTCCCATGCCGACCGTTGCCCAATCCCCGACTGACGTATTCAAGAGCACGGAGGCTCCGGCTCCGATCAAAGCCCCTTCGCCCACCTTCGCCCCGCCGGACAACATCGCGCCCCCTCCGATGACGGCATAGGGTCCGATCACGACGTCATGCCCCAAAAGCACCCCCGGATTGATCACCGCATGGGCACCGATCACACTCTGAGTGCTCAGAAAGGCCCGGGCCCCGACGATCACGCCGGGACCCAGCACGACAGACGGCCGGATCAGGGCGGACGCGTCCACGATCGCCGGAAGCGGTAGCCCCCAGCCTTCGATCTCTCCGATAAGGTCGCGGCGGACCGCTGGACTGCCGATGGCGACACACACCGCCGATTGCTCGGGATCGACCGCTCTCAGGAAGGCCCGAGCGCCGACGACCTCAATCCCATGGACGATCGTCCCCGGCGCGATGGTGTCATCGATGAACGCCAGTGCGTACTCCGCCGCCTCGGAAGACGACTGAACGATGTCCACGACTTCCTTCCCCAATCCGCCTGCACCGACGATGAAGAGTGTTTTCATAGCCATGCATCCAATCGCGCCACCTACGCGCCCGCCTGGTTGCGGACTTTTACGCGCAACATGTGGATCGTGTAGGGGATGCCTTCAGGAGTCTGAAGAGCGGCAATGGCATCCTTCACCGCACGGTCGCAATCGGCCCGTTTCTCGGCCGGAATGTCGACCAGTTGGCCCTCGATGCGCACCCACCAGGTCCAATGGCCCTCCAGGGTATCGAAGTAGGTGTCGTGGGATTCCTCCACCGTCACCTCTCGTCCCGCAAAGGCCTTACTGAACAGCTGTTGCGCCTCATCCTTCGTCAACTGCTGGCGCATCCCCGCCGACCGCAGCAACGCCACCGGCCCCATATATTTCAAGAAGACCGGCGTCGTTTTGCGAATGAATTCATACCCGTTGTTGCGGCCAATGAAGAACAGGTCCATGTCGCCGTCGTCCTTGAGCACACGCGCCACCTCCTCCGCCGAGCGGGTGAGGTTCGTCGTCCAATGAAAGGCTAAAATGCTGTACAGGTAGTCGATACTCTTCGACTCCAACGGGATCTGCTCGAATGACCCGTTAAACAGGCGGATGTTGGCTTGCCCGCGCGCCAATTCGGCGGCCAACGCTCGCATGTTGTCGGCCGGCTCCACGCCGATAAACCGGCGGTCGTCTCCTCCACGAGACGCCAACTCGCAGAGGGCCCGGCCGGTCCCGCAGCCGATATCGGCGACCGTCCGGTAGCGATCCTTGAGTTCGATCGCAGCCAACGCCTTTTCCGCAGCCAGAAACCAACAGGATTGTGACGCCTCGTCCCGACGGTATTCATCCGCCAAGCGCGAGTATGTTTCGACGATTTTATTCATGGTACCGTTCCTTTCAGCAGGGTGAACCTTGCGACACGGCGCAACGGCACAGGCCCCTGATCGTGGTGAATTCGCTCGGGTCGACATCGTTCAAATCGATCCGATTGCCCGTCTGTTGCTCGACTTCAAGCATCATTTCTATGAATCCCCGGGAGTCCAAAATCCCGGCCGCAATCAAGTCGGTGTCCTCGGAAAATTCCGGCAGATCCGCTCCGACCGTTCCCCGTCCCTGCTTCACCCATTCAGTGAGATGTTTCGCCAATGCTTCTTCCTGCGCTGTCCTCATCGTGGTTCCTCCTTCAATAGTTCACGCAACTTCAATCGATCCGTCTTTCCATGCACGTTCAACGGTAAGTGCTCCAGAAACCTGATCTGACTCGGCACCATGTAATCGGGCAAGACCCGCCGACAATGTTGCAGAATGGCTCCGGCCTCGCCCTCGGCTCCGCCGGCGACGAATGCCACGATTCCCTCGGCCAGTCCTTCCTTCACCGGCCAAGCCAGCGCGGCCACCTGTTGCGACCCCGACGCTTCGCGAAGGGTAAACTCAACTTCCGGCAACTCAACCCGGTGGCCACGAATTTTTACTTGGTGATCGATACGGCCGAGATATTGGAGACAGCCGTCCTGATCTTCCATGACCAGATCACCCGTTCGATACCAGACTTGATCGCCCCTGTCGGGCAGGGTTACGAACTGCTTCCTGGTCTGTTCGGGATTGTTCCAATATCCTTGTGTAACCTGGGATCCGGAGAGACAGAGCTCGCCGTTCTCCCCTGCCGCCACCGACCGGAGCTCGGCATCGACCACACAGGTGGCCTGGCCGAGAAAGGCCTGGCCGATGGGCGTAATCCCCGCTTTGCTTAGAGCCGGCGACGTGGCGGGAGTCCAGCGATAGTGCGTGATGGCGATGGTCGCCTCCGTCGGCCCATAGAGATTTTCAACGAAGGAATTCGGCGCCGCCTCCTGCCAGGCCTGTGCGTGCCGGCTCAACAACGGCTCTCCGCAAAACAGGCTTCCGCGCAACGTCGGGAACGCCCCAGGCTTCAGCATCCCGAGTTTATCCATGACCCCGATCACCGACGGGACGGAAAACCACATCGTGATCCCATGGTCTCGAATGAACTTGGATGGCGCCATGACGGTATGGTCCGGCATGGCATAGAGGCAGGCGCCCCGTTCCCAACAGACAAACATGTCATGGACGCTCAAATCAAAGCTCATCTCGAACATCTGCGAGAAGCGATCTTCCTCCGTGACTCCATACCGATCGGCAATGTACCCGACGTAGGCCGCCAGGTTGCTCTGCCGAACCGGTACCCCCTTAGGATCACCGGTGCTTCCCGACGTAAACAGCAGGTACGCAATCGGGTCGTTTCCCTCCCGTGACGACCCGTCGGTAAGGCTCCCCTCCGCCATGGCGCTTCCGACCACGAACTGGTGTTGAGGATGCGCCAGGCTCACGCTCTCGAGGTCCTCCAAGTCCGGACAGATGATGCTGGTCCGTTGGGGTAGCTTCGGGAGCAGCAGTTCCAGATGTTTTTTCACCTCCTTGCCGACAACGAGGGTATCGGGGCCGGCCAACGTCAAGATCCGCAAGAGCCGTTCGGTCGGCAGCTTGGGATTGAGCGGCACGTAGCCCTTGCCCGCACCCAGGATCCCCAACACCCCCGCATAGGCTGTGAGACTCCGGTGAGCCAGCAACGCCACGAGCGGCATGGAAGGGGGAGAGGTCTTGCGAATCGTCGTCGCGATGTTTCCGGCCAAGCGGCCCAGGTCCTCGTAGGAGTGCACCTTGCCGTCGACGAAGAGGGCCGGCCTCGATCCGACTCTCCGCGTGGATTCCAGAAACCCCCTCAGGGGGCCGCCTATCGGTTGCTGTATCTCCATATGGTCACCCCTTTTCAGCGAGAGTCCAGGCCTGTTGAAACGCAATACCTGTGTGCCGCAGTTCCTCCTTGTCGGGCGGAATATCCAGGATGAAACTCCGGTACCCCGCGCCGATATACCGAGCGATCTCCCGTGCCACGGTCTCATAGCCGCCCACGAGATAGGGACAGAAGGTCTTGTAGTTCTGGAAGGGCACCAGCCAGTAGGGATTGCGGTCGACCGTCTTGCTCTCCGCCAACTCGGACAACTGCTTGTGCCAGGTGGAATCCGATACCTTCATCGTCAATTGGTGGGCTAACTGCCCTTTTCGGTCTTCCGGAAACCGTTTGTAGGCCACGTTCCAGGCCACGTCTTCTTCGGGTCGCGCGATGACACCGATTCTGATCCCGGCCTTCTCAAGCCCGTCGAGCGCATTCATCTCTTCGTTCGGCGCCTTCGGATATTTGATGGCGGTGGCACCCAAGGCGCGGCAGCAATCGAGCCCCGCTTCGGATGAACCCGACAGGAAAATTCCAGGAAACAGCTCCGGCGGCAAGGCAGGGGTCAGGCGGAGATTGTCCACCGCATAATACTCGCCCTGGAACGTGACCGTGCCTCCGGAGAGCAGGGCCTTGATGACGTGCGTGTACTCACGCAATCGATCATACCGCTTATCATGAGGTGTCGCGTCCTTGAGCGTCTTGAGATCGTACGCGAACCCACCGGCGACCATGTTCAGATACACCCGTCGCCCATGCAGGAAGGCCAGGGTGCTGACCATCTTGGCCACCGCATAGGGATGCATGTAGAGAGGTTGCACTGCCACGAGCGGACAGAGGGTCTTCGTGTTCTGCAGAATGATCTGCGCGACCAGCCAGGGATCAGCCAGCCGATTGTCGGTATAGACGAGCGTGCCCGTGCATCCTTCCTGCTCGCTCCATTGCGCCACGTCGATGACTTCCTTCACATACGCATCCGTAGTGCTTTCCGCAGACTGGGGGCTGGTCGCGAATACTTCAACCGCATCGCCGAACGAGTGAGTTTTCATAGGGACCTTCCTTTGCCAAAAATATCGGGTGGCCGACGACGGAACCGGTGTACACAGAACTGCGATGGATCAAGCAGTCAGCGGCGCACGCCGCAGTGCGGATCCCCTGGCATGGCGACGCCCATCCATACGGTCGCTGCGGGCTTTCGGGCGCCTGTCGGGTTGTGAGCGATTAGCGGGAGACGGCCGTCAATTGCGATAGCCTTTGAACTCTTCCATGATCACTTGACCGGGGTGCTGGATCCCCTCGCGACGGATGACTTTCCACAACGTCAGAGCCAGGATCTTCACGTCGACCCAGAACGAATGATGCGCGACATACCAGAGATCGAGGTCGAACTTCTGTTCCCAGGTGAGTGCGTTCCGGCCGTTGATTTGGGCCCACCCTGTGATCCCCGGTAAGACATCATGCCGATGTTGTTGCTCCGGGGTATAACGGTCGAGGTATTGCATGAGCAGGGGCCGCGGACCGACGAGGCTCATGTCGCCCTTGAGGACGTTGATCAATTCTGGCAGTTCATCGAGACTCGTGCTCCGGAGCAGCTTCCCGAACCTTGTCAGCCGCTGCCCGTCCGATTTCGCGTCGGCTGCGACCCCGGGAGGGAGCTGACGCATGGTGCGGAACTTATAGATAGTGAAGGGTTTTCCGTGGAGGCCTGGCCTCTGCTGGCGGAACAACACGGGCGAGCCCTGAATAGCCCATGTCGCCAGCGCAAGTGCTGCCAGAAGCGGCAAGGCAATCGGCGCAGCCAGGAGGATGAGGGTCAAGTCCAGCACCCATTTATCCCACCGATCAACCATCACGAGGCTCGGCTCCCCTTTTCCTTTCGCTCGATCGAGGCGGTAATGAGCGGCGCGATGCGATGCCCGATGTACCGCGCCACTGTCTCGTTCGCCGTCGGCGTCAGGTGGCAATCGTCCGTAAAGGCATCGTCCTTGATCTCGCCGAGGATGTCCGTCATGTCGATGAACGGCGCGTCCTGTGCCGCTGTGACCTGCTGCAGCTTGGCGGTCACGAAGGGGCGCGCTCGATTCTTGAATTGCCGGTAGTTGATCGGCTGCGCCTGATCGACTTCCGCCGACAATCGCTGTTCGAAGTCCGTCAGCACCTTTCGCTGTTCGAACAAGAGATCCGGTTGCAACGTAAAGACCGGAACGATGCCCTCGTGATTGAGGATGAGGGCGTCTCGTTCCACCATGCGAAGGAAGTTGCCTTCCGCATTGACCTCGAGATTTCGCAGCGCCTCCTCCACGTTGAGTTCACGTCGCGGCTGCGGACGCAGGTTCTGAATGGCCCACCAGAGCGGACGCAGTTTTTTTCCGGCCAGGTACACGAAGTGACTCTTCCGATAGAGCCAAAAGCCCGTGTATCCGGCCCACGCCTTGAGCGACGGTTCGTCGAGATAGAGATGGGACCATTGCCGATAGGGGTAGTCGCGGAATTGATCGTACCCGCGCTCCCACGGGTAATAGTCGTTGTAGCCGTCGATGAACACCACCATGTCGGGATGGTATTTCAGGATCGTCTGATTCAGATAGATAAGATGATGGTGGCTGGAGTGGCTAGGAATGGCCGCGTTGATCACCTCGATGCGACGAGAGGGCAGCAGGTCCTTCAGGTAGCCCTCCAGATAGTGGTCGATCGTTTCGCTGTTCTTCAGCACGGGATACTTCTGATGGCCTTGCGGGGACAAGGACCCGAGCCCGTAGGCGGTCGATCCGCCCATCAGGAAAATGCGGTACGTGCCGGCCGGTTTCTCCATCGGCACGTCCTCGGCGCGGCGAAAACCCTGGGCGTTGTGCATCACGCCCCGAGTGTCCTGATAGTGCGGCGTCGGGTGAATGTTCTTGTAATCGTCGAATTGGTGCATCATCAGGTGCTCGCCGTCGTAGCCCTCCGCCATGCGCAAATAGAGATAAGACACGATTTCGAGCAGCGCGCCCCCCACCAGCGCGGTCAATAACAGCCCCACGACCAGCGCCAGCCTGGAAATGCGCCGCCGCGCCGGCGCTACCGCCGCAGTCGATCCCATTCCACTTGCTTTGCCCACGTCTGCCGCGTCCATCGCAGTTCCCTTATCGATTCCCTGCACCGGAGGCGCGCGTTTCTGCGGGCACCCCCGGCGGAACCGATTGAGTTCCTTCGTTTTCCGACTGATCCGCCGAAAGCAATCCCTTGCCTCGCAAACAGTGCACATAGGCGTCATGCAGGGCCTGCCAGATGCCCTGCGGACGGAATTCATGCAGGACCCACTCGCGAGCCGCCGCGCCATGTCGACGGCGCAGCTCGGGATCGGCGAGATAAGCCTTGAGAGCCGCCGCCAGCCGCTCAGGATCGAAGGGTGGCACCAACTGCCCGGTGACCCCGTCCTGCACCGCGTCCACGCAGCCCGGCACGCGAGTCGCCACGACCGGGACCATCATTCCGGCCGCCTCCAACAACACATTCGGAAACCCTTCGCGGTAGGTCGGCAACGCCAGGACATCCATGGCGGCGTACAAGGGCGGGGTATTCCATTCTTCGCCGATGAGGTGCACCCGTGGATCCTGACGCAACCCGGCGTCGACCTCGGGAGGGATGGGATCTTGCGGTTCGTAGGGTCCGACGAGTAACAGATGGAGTTGCGGGAACGCTTCCCGCAGTCGCGTCCAGGCTCCGGCCAATTCGACGATGCCCTTGTTGCGCACGATGCGGCCGATGAACCCTACGACCAGCGCGTCGGCCGGAATGCCGTACCGCTTTCTCGTCTCCTCTCGTAGCGACGCCACCTGCGTACCGTTGAAACGCTGGGTCGCATCGACTCCGTTCCCGCTCCCTCGCGCCAAGACGGCGATCTTGGCCGGCCGACAGAGCCCGGTCTCCAAGGCTACCTGACGAATCGACGCACTCACACAGAACACCTGATGGGCAAGACCGCAGGAGATCCGTTCGCTCCAGATCAGCAGCATCCGCTTCCAGCCGGATGCGGTCGTAAAGGGCAAGCCGCGCATGTGATACATGCGCACGGGAGTGCGAGCCAGCCAGGCCGCGACCATCCCCAGTACGCCGCCCTTCGGTGTATGGGCATGAACGATCTGAGGCCGAATGGTCCGCAGCACTCTCCAAATTCCGGCCACCGCAACGAGATCCCGCAAAGGAGTGATACGCCGCGGCATCTCCACCGGATAGACCGGCACCTGTTCTTGCTCGGCGAACCTCGTCAAGAACTCACCAGGCGATGACAGGCCGTGAATGTCAAAACCGCGTTCCTTCATGTAGCCGACCTGTCCCCGGAGAAAAAAGAGAGACTGCGGCACCGTGGTGACATGCACGATTTTGATGGAAACCATCGCGCCCCTTAAGAGTCGAACGTCGATTTGGAGAGGAACCGAGAGCACTAGGCGAAGTCCGTCGCCGCCAGTCGAGCTGCGTACTCATCCATGGTCGCGATCTCGAGCACACCCTGCGCCCGCAGCCGGTCGGCATAGGCAAAGAGTCGCTCAAGGCCGGACAGCATGGCATCGGCATCCGCATTCAAATTGAACGGATGAAACCACAGGTGATAGACGCCGCCGGTCTTGACGGCCTGCCTGATCCCCTGTTTGCCCTTCCACACGCGACTGGCGATCGGGATCAGCTTCCGGATGCCGTTACGGGCCATGTAGAAGTGATTGCCTGGAATATTCCAGAGCCCCGGCATCACTTCCTCCGGTCGCACGGCCTTGGGAGGCAGGCCCAGCAATTGATCGAGAAAGCTCAATGTCTTGTACAGCATACCCTTGAAGGTGCGAAACCGCGTGGGATCTGCGCCGCGATAGGTGCGAATCCCCTGCTCACGCAGCACCTCGAGATGCCCCACCTGATTGCGAGGGAACACAAAACTCTTGAGCGAGACCGATTGGTCTGCAGCCGCCGCCACGGCTGCGCTCAGATCGGCTCGTGCCGCCGCGGCGCTGCATTCCGGATCGCCGTAATAGATGTGCGCGAAGGAATGGGACGCGATTTCATGCCGCACCTTCATCCCCCGGATCCAGGCGAGGATGTCGGGGGCATACCACCCTGGTGCGTGCCCGGCCGGGGTGCAGGGATCGTGGACGTACCAGTCCTTGGGGAACCACGAATAGGCGGGACGCGGCATCACGTCGGCATGCGCCGCACCGGCCTTGCGCGAACAGCCGGGCAACATCAAATGGCCTACCATCGCCCACGTGGCGGGAATCTCGTACCGGTCAAGCAACGCCAACAACCGCCTGATTTGAACCCGCTCCTCTTGGGCATCCGCCTCCAAGGCGGAAACGGGAACCTTGTCGAACCGTCCCCAGCAGAGCTCGAGATCCAGACTCACCACCATGGTTCCGCGCTGTCCGTTCATACCACTTGCCCCTTGTCCTGCCGTCGCCTGTCCAGAAAGCCGACGATTCCCGGTCACAGACTCAATACGATGTCTTCGACTTCCGATCCCTTCCCCATTCGCTCCACCACCGAAAAGGTTTCATCGGGACTCAACGAGAAGAGGCTCCCATTATTGGTCGAGCTTTCATCGGTTCGAACAATCAATAGACAGGCGCCGGCTCCGGTCAGGCGCTCACGGAGATTGCTGATCGCTACTCGCAACTGTTCCGCCGGAAAATAACTGCGATTGAGAATGTTGGCGGCTCGGATGACGTCAAACCGGCGCCTTAGCGACAAGGGATTCGGCGCTAGGATATCGTCGTCCAGCAGTTCGATGTCGCGATTGTTTCGGAGCCGATGGGTAACCAATTTGATCTCTGCCTTGATCAACGGGTCGTCGGCTGCCGGCGGCTGACTCCCGAGGGATTTCAATCGGCCCAGGAGGTCATGCCGCCCGGCCACCTCGCGGTACAAGCGATCCCAAAGCAGCGTGAGCAGGCCGTTTCCCAAGGGGTAGTATCTGAGTCGGCAGCGGGGACGCCAGACATAGCCACACACGTCGTATTGCAGCGGAAACCCCTGCTTGTCGACAAGGACATGCAACCAGGAACGCAATCGAATCAGATAGGCGGTCATCGTCAGGTCGGTCGCGGCCATGCGCGGACGAAGTCCCGCCTGCCGCAAGGCGTCGAACCAGGAGACCGTCGACACACCCGATGAGACCGCGACATCCATAAACGTCGTCGGAGCGATGCCGAGTTTCCGGAACGCCGCCACCACCCTTTGGTCCACATCGTCCAACCGACCGGCCCAGGTTCTCTTGTGAGTCCCGTTGCTCAATTCGATGGAATAGAAGAACTGCTCTTCCAGGCGATCTCGGGTCGCCTGGCTGTCTGTCGGAGTGGTCGCGGGCGTGAGAAATAAATCTTGTGCGGTGGGAAGCATGTCGAGTCATTCCTTACAGGGGGCACTCATCGTTCTGCGACCATCGGCGCATCGTTTTGCACATGGTCCAACCAGGCCTGAAACATCAGCACGACCCAAAGCTGTCCTTTCCAGTTGTAGGAGCCGGAACAGTGTTCCTCCCATTTTCGCTTGATGGGGCCGGGCTCAAGAAATCCCTGGTCTCGAAGCCGCTTTTCCTCCAGCAGCGTCTCGGCCCATTCCTTCATGGGACCACGCAGCCAGCTGTCGATCGGCACACCGAACCCCATCTTCGGACGGTCCAACAGCGCAGCCGGCACGTACCGATCCAGCACTCGCCGCAAAATCCACTTTCCCTGCCCCTGACGGAGCTTCATCTGCACCGGCAGTTGCCAGGCAAACTCCACGAGGCGGTGATCCAAAAATGGCACTCGAGCCTCCAAGCTCACGGCCATGCTGGCTCGGTCGACTTTGACGAGAATGTCGTCCGGGAGATACATCATCATGTCGACATACATCAGCTTCTGAATGACGTCGGGGATATCTCCCCACTGATCCCGATCCGTCAATGCCGTGCGCGGTTCCGCCGCCCCGATCACCAGCGAGGCTGGATCGTGCCAATGCGAGACGATCGTTCGATACATCGTTTCGGGTGAGTCGGCTCGCGCCATCTCGGCAAGCGTGTGCAGTGTATGTCCGTTGCCTCGCCGTCGAAACCGAGCGGGCAACAGCGGGCCGACCAACCGCAGCCCCCTCTCCCACGATTCCGGATCAAGGCCGGTAACACCGTTGGCGAGGAGGGTCCGGAGCACCGACGGCACCTCCGACACATGGCTCCAGAAACGCAACGCCCACCGATATTGGTTGTAGCCGGCGAACAGTTCGTCCCCGGCATCTCCCGAGAGCGCCACGGTGACATGACGTCTGGTCAGCTCACAGACAAGGTAGGTCGGAATTTGCGAGGCATCGGCGAAGGGTTCATCGTACAAGGCCGGGAGCTTCGGGATGACGTTCATCGCCTCCGCCGGTGAGACATACAACTCCGTATGGGCCGTGCGCAGATGCTCCGCCACCGCCTTCGCATGGTGGGCCTCGTTGTACTCCGCTTCATGAAACCCGATCGAAAACGTTTGAACCGGGCGGCTGCTTTGCGCTTGCATCAAGGCCACCACGGTCGAAGAATCGATCCCCCCGGACAGAAAGGCTCCCAGAGGCACATCCGACTCCATCCGTATCTTAACCGCATCCCTGAGCAGATCGTCCAACGTCTCGATCGCCTCTTCTTCCGTGCCTCGGAAGGGATGCGATTGGCCCTGCGCTGCCGCCCCACGGACCGTCCAATAGGGTCGGACATGGGGCGCGACAGCCGGATCCGGTGCGATCGTCGCGATGCTCCCAGCGGGCAGCTTGGCGATGCCCGTATAGATGGAATAAGGAGCTGGAATATAGTTGTGCCGGAGGAAGAGGGCCACGGCGCCACGGTCGATGGCTCGGTCGAATTGCGGATGGGTGCGGATCGCTTTGAGCTCCGACGCAAACACGAAATGCTTCCCCATCCACCCATAATATAGCGGCTTTTCGCCCATCCGATCACGTACGAGATGGAGGAGCCTGGTCTCCCGGTCCCACAGGGCAATGGCAAACATGCCGTTAAGGCGCCGAACGGCTGACTCCACGCCCCACTGCGACAACGCCGCCAGCATCACCTCGGTATCCGAGTGCCCTCGGAAGCGATGTCCCCACCCTTCTAGCTCCTGGCGTAACGCTCTAAAGTTGTAGATCTCCCCGTTAAAGGTTGTCACATAGCGGCCACAGGCGGACTCCATGGGTTGATGCCCCAGCGAGGAGAGATCGAGGATCGATAACCGTCGATGTCCGAATGCCACCCCGGCGACCGGATCGACCCACGTTCCCACATCATCCGGCCCACGGTGATGGAGGGTCGACGCCATCCGTAGAACGGTCAGCGTAAGTTCACGCTCATCCTGGTTCCTGGCCGCATTGATGTACCCGCTGATTCCACACATAATTATCCCTGGCGAACCAGCCCATCCGACAGCGTCACGCGACCGGCCAAGTCTTCAAAGAGGCGTTCGTAGCGAGACACGATGTCCGGCAAGTTATACCGTTCCGTGACCCGTTGTCTGGCCGCCAAGCCTAGCTGTCTGCGTGTGTGATCATCCATGTCCAGGAGGCGCCGCCAAGCGGAGGCCAACGCGGCGGGATCCCTGGGCGGAACAACCAACCCCGTTTCTCCGACGATCAACGCGGCATCTCCCACGTCCGTCACGACACATGGCACCCCGCAGCTCATCGCCTCGCTGACCACGTTGGGAAAGGCCTCTCCAAAAGAAGACGACAGTGCCGCAATATCGAAGGCCGCCATCAACCTGGGAACATCCTCGCGTCGCCCCAGGACGTGGCAACGATCGCCAAGGTTCGCTTCACCGACCCACCCCATGAGCGTCCCGTTTTGAGGCACGATGTCTTCTCCGCATAAAATGAACTGCGCCCCTCGCTTGTCGCGATGGAGGAGCGACGCGGCTTTGAGAAATGTGCGATGATCTTTTTGAGGGTCAAACCGTCCCACCAGTCCGATCACGGGCGCCGATTCGGGGATCTTCAATTCCTCTCGAATGGCGTGACGAGCTGCAGAGTCGGGCCGAAAGGTCTCCAAATCGTACCCGTTCGGAATGACCACCATTTTCTCAACGGCATAACCCAACGCCGCATGCACCGTCCGAGCCGATTCGGAACAACAGACAATGCGCTGAGGAGCCCACCGTGAAAGCTTCGCACAGAAGCCGGCCGTGAGGTGGGTGAGCCGCTTGGACTCCTGCCCGCTGAGGTCGCTGTGGCGGATGTTCCACGAGATGGGAATATCGCCAATGAGTTTGGCCGCCAGACTCCCTAAGAGGTCTGCATGGTACATCCAAGTTTGCATGACATCCGGCTTATCTTGTTTCAGCCATTGCACCAACCTGACCAATGCAAATGGGTTGGGTTTCCCCTGACGCATGCCGAGCGATCGCACCGGCACTCCCAATGCCCGAATCTTCTCTCCCACAGGCCCCAGTTCCATCATGGACACCACCTGCGGTCGAAACCGGGTACGATCCAGACGCGACATCAGGCGGTAGAGCATCATCTCCGCCCCGCCCCCCGTGAGGGCGGTAATCAGACAGAGAAGAGACACGGGGGCAGAGGCCTTTGACTGGGACGGCATATACAAGCCTTCGAGATGACGGCAGTGGCCGATCTGTATGGAGTACTCTACACTCCGTCCAAGCTTGGACGATTCTGGACTACCATGCGGTCATGAAGACGCACCAGAAAAACAACTACATAGGTGCTAACCTGGGAGCATTCCTCTCGGGTCCATTTGGCATGCTGATTGCTCTAATATCGGCACGCACACGGGAGGAAGCACCCATGACATCCACTACCGACGTCACAATCCAAACGCAGTCGCATAGAAAGAATTTCCCGTTGAGCAAAGCCGTTCTCATCATCACCGGATTTTTGCTGGCTTGCTCCCTGACCCCCGCCGCCGCCGAACTCAAGACCGACTTCGGCGTCTATCCTGAGCCACCTCTTCAACCACTGACGCAGGCGGGCGCTAAGATTACGGATCCTGTGTTTGGCACCAGGATTCTTCGCCTGACCGACGCTGCGGATGGAAACACCGGGGCCGGAACCTTGTATTCGTATTATCCGGCCTTCAATCGGGACAACACGTATCTGGTCGTGCGAGAAGCGCTGGGATATTCCCGCGCCAAATTTTTTCGTTTCGATGCCGTCAACTTCACAGCCGGACCAGGTTTCATCCTCAGTTCTCCACCGTCCGGATTGCAGGAATATGGTTTGTCGTGGTCGGGCATTTCTCCGAGTCTCACGTACGGTGTCGGCGGCCACAAAATCTGGGAAATCAATATCGAGACTCAACAGGCCACGCTGGTGAAGGATCTGAGCAGCCAAGGAGCGGGAGGGTACCTCACGCAAATGCTCAAGAGCCTCGATGACGACGTCTTTGCCGCCTCGATCGTCGACGCTGGTGGTGATATCGTGGGGTATGTCGTCTACAAACGAAGCACCGACACGGTCTTGCTTCGAAAGCTGGTCGGCAATCTGGATGAAGTGCAGGTCGACAAGTCAGGCCGGTATCTGCTTGTGGTCTACAACAACGGCACGGACGAGATTTATGATCTCACCACCAGCCCGCCTCGTTTTGTGGCTTACCTCAGCGGTTCAAGCGGCTTCAACCACCATGACTGCGGAGTGGGGACCGTTTTTGCCGCCACTTCCGGAAGCGCCCTGAGTTATCGGCAATTGGCTACGCCCTTCACCATCCAACAACTGGTTCCGGGCTACTGGTCCTATTCTGGGCAGCAGGATCACTTTTCGATGCTGGCCGACAACGAGGAATGGGCCATGGCCAGCCGCTATTCGACCAACGGAGGTCCGGTTCTCCGGACCTTCGACAACGAGATCGTGAAAGTGGCCACTGACGGAACCAATCGGGTGCAGCGCATTGCACATCATCGCAGCGTCGTGCTGAACAACAATTACAGCGCACAACCCAAGGCGGCGATCAGCCGCGACGGAAACCTCATCGCCTTCACCAGCAATTGGGGTAACTCCGGCGGGCGAACGGACGTGTATGTGGTGCAGATCGAAAGCGGCATCACGGCCGACACCACCCCTCCCAACACTCCCCGCAACCTCGTCGTCCGGTGAGCCGGGGGAGGAGAGCAGCCTGAGGTCGAGGCTAGGGCGCCCGATGGACGGCGCCCGACGCCACCGTAGTCCCCGCAGTCTGATTCGGTCGCGGCCCTTGCAGGGCATGACAGAGCCGCTCTGCAACCACTTGGCCAGCCAACCGATGACCGGCCACATTCCAGTGGCCCTGCCCAAGACCTGAATTCGCAAAGCCGTGAAGAAAGACCTTGCGCTCCTCGGCATAGGCTTGGAACAGCGGCGCAAGAGGCACGACGGGGAAGCGATACTTGCCAAGGTCTTGCAACCGTTTCTCGGCATAAAAAAGATCCGACACGCCCAGACGCTGCTCCAACGCGCGCCGCGCCCCCTGATCCGGCCCCACCTGCGGACCGCTGCTGACCGTCAGCACCATGAATAACTTGCCGTGCGCTTCGACTTCCGCATGCATCTGACGCACGAGAGCTTCCGTCACCAGCCATGCCTCTTGCCATGCCTGATTCGGCGGGTCGGTATAGGTGGCCATGTCCAACCCCACCTCACCCCGCAACCAAGCCGGGAGGTCTCCCGGCTGCGCCGCGTCGGCCTGACCGACGCCATTGCGTCCCTCCTGGGACGGAACTGAGGGGCCCGGACGGACGGGCCGGCTGACACGACGGAGGGCCTCGTTCACCAGTTGAAAGAACCGGGACGCATCACGAATGGACGTCAACGCTTGTCCCACCGATGAGTAGCGGAGGCGAAACGCCATCCGATCGCGAAAGGAGGTGTCTTCCAGCAGCTGCCCACCGTCGCGAACAAAGTACGGGCGCCGCTCATCCTTCTCCAACGCCTTAAAGTTATTCCGAATATCATTCGTGGGGGTCACGGCCAAGAGCACCACATCCGGCGAATAGGCCCACACGCGCCGCCGCAGCATGATGAGTTCTTGTGCAGTGCCATAGCCCGAGACGCCGAAATTGATGACTTCCGGCTCGCGCCCCTCGAGGGCAAGGCAGCCGCGGAGTTCCCGTTCCAAGACAGACCAAAAGGCGTCCTCGCTCGGTACTTGAACAGCTTCGGCAAACGAGTCTCCCAACACCGCGATCCGCAGCACTTCCGTAGGCTTCGCTCGAGAATGATCGCGATCTCGAAGACCATCGCCGTTGATGCGCACGTACGCTTCTCCCTCTGTTTTCCACCAACCTTCGGCATCCGGTCGTAACGCCACGCCCAGATCACCGTCGATTTTGGAAAAAATGGGGTAAGACACTCCGGCTAGGCGCAGGCCGAGTTCACACACGACGACCCCGATCAAAAGACCGATTCCGACCAGCAAAAGATTGCGCATGCGGGTCATCGCGTGAGATTCCCCATGAATGCGGGGCTACGAATGAGTTCGCACCAAGGTCGGCGACGGATGTTCGGCGACCGTCCTGCTGAGAACTACACGGTCCACCGGCCGCAGGCCGGCCGAAGCGAGGGCGGCCATCAAAGAAAACAGCAGCAGGCTATGAGAATTGTTCAGCATCGTATGGGTAAAAAAGCTGAACCATAACACGGCGCAACAGAAAATCAGCCCCACACGCAGACTCTCCTCTTGAGCCCTCCAGAGCAAGGCCAGCAACAACAGCGGCAGCAGCATGGCTCCCAACAAGCCATGATCCATCATGTAGGCCAAAAACTGGTTGTGCGGAGGAATATCCAAGCGCTCATGGACCGCCCCGGTTCCTCCGCCCAAGAACGGTTGTTCCGCCACTCGTTCCCACGCCTGTTGCGCGACATATTTCCGTGACCAACTCGAAGCATCCGACACGCCCGACGGGTCCATCAGCCATGCCAACCGCTCCAGCACGTTGGCATTCAGTGATCCGGTTCGCTCGAGCGTCGCCATGATGTCATCGGCCTTCGGTAGGAGGACGAGGGTGACGACTGCCATGACCACCAGGCCGGTCCGCATCAGATGCGCCACGCCCATGAATCTCCCCACCAGCAATCCGAGCAGGCCGATGCCCCACCCGACCAGTCCCCCTCGGGAAAAGGTCACAAACACTCCGACGGCAGTGAGCAATACGAAAATGCCTCGATACCAGACCGGCAACACTGTGATGCCCAGAATCATGCCTAAGACCAGAGCCTCCCCGGATAAATTAGGGCTCAGGTAAAGGCCGGCCGAGCGCCCGAAGACATTGCTAAACGACATCGGCACGAACAGTTCATAGACATTAATTGCAATCCCGACATGCACCCCGACCACCAAGGTGATTCGAGCGAATCGATCGGCCTGCGGATCCATGAACACGGCCAGGAAGCTCAGCATTTCGACGATGGCAAGCACCCGCCATCGTACCTCCTGCCAGGCCATGTCCGACTGCGGGCCCCACAGGAACCACACCATCGTCAACCACGCATACCCGAGACACCAGAGCACGATTGGTTGCCGCAACAGATCGGTCTGCATCACCTGCCTGAACAGCACGGGCAGCGAAAAGACGATAAAAGCCAGGACCCAGTGCCACGGTACGCCTATCCCATGGTGGTCGTGGAGATAGTTGTGGACATTGCCATAGAACACCACCACCGCACAGACGGCATAGACGATTCGAATGGTCGAGTTCATCGGTGTGATACCGCGTCGGGAGCGACACTTCAGCAGACGGGCTGGTTTTCGCCCGCCGGAATCCGATTTCCGGATGAGGAGCCGCAGAGAGCCAGCAACTCGCGCTCAGTGTTCAGCACCAGCGCGTCCAGGGAGAAATGGTCGATGATCCGTTGCCTGATCTGGGCCGGTGCGGGCCGGCGCCGGAGCAACCGTTCGATCCCTTGCACGAGCGACTCCACGTTCTTGGGCTCGACCACCTCCCCCAGCGACCCAAGGACGACGCCGGAATCCCCGACGTCGGTCGCGATGCAGGGAATACCGCAGGCCATCGCCTCTCCGATGACGTTGGAGAAACCTTCCCCATAGGAACAGTTCACCAAGAGATCGAGTGCGCTATAGACATCGGCCACATCCGTCCGCGTGCCGGTCCAGCGGACGCGATCGGCAAGGCCCAGAGTGCGCGCCTGTTCTTGCAAGACGGCTTTATACTCAGGATGGCCGTCGCCGACGCAGACAAAATGGACGGCGTGACGCGTCGAGGCAACGGCGGCCGCAGCCGATAAAAACGTCTCCACGTCCTTCATCGGATCGAGCCGACCCACCATACCAATCAGCAATGCGTCCTCCGATAGGCCCCACTCGCCTCGAATCCGCACGCGCGCCTCCGGACTGGGACGGAATCGTTCGATATCGATACCGTTCGGGATCACCACCATTTTGTCGGCCGGATATCCGTCGGCCACATGGCCTCGCCGCCCAGCGTGCGAGTTGGCAATAATCAAATCTGCGGAGTGCGACAGTCGGCAAGCTAACCCATAACTCACGCGAAAGAGCCAGTCATATCGGCTGAAATCCATGTAGGAACTCCGTACGCCCCACACGATCTTGGTCGACGTCAAGAATGGCTGCACCACCACCGTGACCAGGTTACTGATATAACTATGCAACACGTCAGGTCGATAGCGCCGCGTCATCTGAATCAGCCTGAGAACGAACCCCACGAGATCCCAACGTCCGCGTTTCGCCAACGAGAGGATGGGGATACCGACATCCTTCAGCTCCGCTTCCAACAGGCCGCCAGGATAAAACACTGCCACTGCCACCTCATGCCCTCGCTTTCGAAGCCCCCTAGCCAGCACGACCAGTTGGCGTTCCGCTCCGCCCACGTTCAGCGCCCGTGTCAGGAACAGAACTTTCATACGGATCGTCCTGACGTAATCGACCAGCAGGAGGACGGGCTGACGACGCGCGCCACTACCTCGTTCCACAAGGCCATGATTCGCTCGGTGCCGAAGCGGTCGACCACCTCCACGGCCCGCCTCCTCAATCGATCTCGTTCCTCGGGATTGTCCATCAAACGCGTCATCGCCTCGGTCAAAGCCGGCACGTCGTCGGGTGGAACCAACACGCCGTCCACTCCGTCCCGAATGATGTCCCTGGGACCGCTCGGACAATCTGTACTAATCACGGGAAGGCGGCAGGCCATGGCCTCCACCAGCGCCATCGGAAACCCTTCATAGCGGGACGACAGCACAAACAGATCAGTCCGACGGAGGATCGGAAATGGATTGGATCGGCGGCCGATCATGGAGACGCGATCTCCGATGCCTAATCGGGCAGAGAGGGCCTCTAACCGAGAGCGCTCCGGCCCTTCTCCAATGATCGTAAGAGACCAGTCCTCGTGTGTCCGCGTGCAATGTGCGAAAGCCTGGAGCAGGGTGTCAAACCCCTTCTGCGGAACCAGTCTGCCCAACGCCGACACGCATTTTGTTCTCCCCTTGGTCCCAGCTTCCGTCGAGGCCTCGCCTGGAATGGTCGCAATGGGATTCGGAATCACATGAACAGACCGGGCGGGCACAAATCCTTCGGCCCAAGATCGAAGCCCTTCGGTCTGCACGACCAATGAAGCCGCCCTTCTGTACAGACACCATCGAAGCCAGGACCACACCGTTCCTATGGAATGGTGGCGGGGGTCGATTCGTTCGCAGGCGACGATGGGAACCTGCAGGCCGATCGTCGATAACAGCACGAGAATGTTCGTTCGTTCGATGAAGCTGATGACCACGCCAGGCTGCGAAACACGAATGACGTCCCGCAATCGTTTGAGTCTCGCAACATTGTTCCACAATGCATCCCCGAGACCGGAGGACACCTTCATCACGCCGAGTCCCACCCGCTGAACGGCCGGATGAAGCGGATAGAAGTCCTCATCGGATCGAGCCAGCGTGACGAGCGTGACTTCATGGCCGCGCTCGGCCCAATAGCTGGCCATGAGAGCCATCACCCGTTCGGCCCCGCCGGCTCCGAATGTCGAAATGACCAGTGTGATACGCATAGGTGAAGACCGTCGGGACAGTGCCTCAGGCCACCTTGGCACGGCTGAGATGGGCCTGCAACAGCATCCAGGAGACCACCATCAAAAACAGGCAGGAAATGCCGTACATCGCGCTGGTGGCAAGAGCAATCCCCACTACCCCGAACAGGCGCATGAACAGGTACGTCAAAAGGATGCATGCCACCAGGTTGATGATGTTGCCCCAGACCATCACCTGTGTAGAGCGGAGTGCCGTCACACAGCGGACGCACAACATGCCCATCAGATAAAATGGGACCTGCAGCAGATAGGCAGCCTGCACCTGTCCCACGACATGCGTATCCCCGGCATTGAATGCGCCTCGTTGAAACAAGATTCCGACAAGGGGCTCCGACAGGTAGATCAGCAAGGCCGACAGCGGGACTGTCGCAGCAAGCAAAAGCCCGCTATACGTCACCAGGGTGTGGCGCATACCGACCCAATCACCCGATGCGGCCATGTTGGAGAAGTGCGGCAGAAAGGCCGTGCCCACGGCTGTTGCTCCGATACCCAGCAAGACGGCCGTCAGTTTGTTTCCATACCCCAGGGCCGACACGCTACCAGGATCCAACATCGCAGCCATCCCTTGACTGATGAGATGCGTACTTCCCATCAGAAATGCCGCCGCAACCATGGGCCAGTACTGCCCGAGCACCTGTCTGGTCGCCTGGTTAAGACCGTACCACTGGGGAACCAACGAGACCCCCACCCGCTTCAACTGCCATCCGAGCAACGCAGCCTCGATGAACGCTCCCATGACCGCCGCAGCCGCCAACGCATACACCGACCAAAAACGAGCCAGCAACAGCACCGCCAGCATGGTAGTGAACGACGTCACCATGGGAACCGCCGCAGCCCACGCGAACCGGTTTCCGGCATTCAACACCGCTCCCCAGGTCGTTCCGATCCCGCTGAACAAGACCGTGCTCAAGAGGACTGCGTACAACGCCTTTGCCAGGGAGAGTTTTTCGGGAGCATACCCCCCGGCCAAGATCGGCATCAGCCATGGTGCGGACAGCATCAGCACCAGACAGGTCAACAGCAGAAAGTTCCCGGTCAACATCGTGACCGTCGAGAACACTCGTTGCGCCGCTTCCGGCCCTTCCTGCTCTCGAACCTGAATATAGGTAGGGATCAGAGCGGCATTCAGCGATCCGCCCAGCAGAGTAATGGTGAACTGGGGCACGACCAGCGCAATGAGAAACGCGTCCAACTCGTCGCCCCGCCCGAATTGATAGGCCACGACCGCATCCTTGGCGAAGGCCGACACCTTGGCGAGCAGCGAGCAACCCCCGACCGTGAACAAAGCCGCTAACACCCGGCGGTTGGAGGCTTGACGTTGCCATGCGGTCCACCAGTTCAATCCGATCCGAAGGCCGTGAATCATGCTCAACGCTGCTGCTGGTAGGCCCCGTAGTAATAGGGCGAGTCGGCCACGGGCGCCTTCTGCATCACCACCCCCAGCAGCCGCCCGCCGGCTTGCTTGATGCGTTGTATGGCGAGGTGGCACGCATCGCGGGTCGTTTCTCCCGCACTCACGACCAATAAGACGCCGTCCACCTTGGAGGCCAGCACCGCGGCATCGGCGATGGGCAGGACCGGCGGACAGTCTAGGATGATGTGATAGCGATTGGTGGCTCCCCAGTTGAGCAATTGGGCCATGGATTTGGAGTGGAGCAATTCCGTCGGATTCGCCGGACGCCCTCCGTGCGGGATGACGGAAAGGTTGCTGACGAACGTCTGGTGCACGACGTCGGCCAAGCTCGCCTCGCCTCGCAAGAGATGTCCCAATCCTTTGGGCGGCTGCTCGGGACTCCCCACTTCATAGAGGGGATGAATTTGTTGGTTGCGGAAGTCCACGTCGATGAGAACGACCTGCGTATCCTCCAACTGAGCCATCGCCATCGCCAAGTTGACCGCCAGGGTCGTCTTGCCTTCGTTTTCCCCGGGACTCGTGATTAAGATGCGAGAGGGCAGCATGTCGGGGTTCGACAAGAGAAGACTGGTGCGAATGATGCGGAAACTTTCTGCGACCGGTGTCAACGCGTTGGGCGGCGCCAAGGCTTTCTTTTGGGCTGCGGCCTTAGAGAGTCGCGGCACGACCCCGAGTAAAGACACATTTGGGAGATAACGTTCGACGTCGGCCGGCGCCATGAGTTTCTTGCTTCGGCCTTCGACGAATATCGCCAACCCGACCCCGCTCATCAATCCAGCCAAAAGCCCCAACATAATGTTGAGCTTGGTCCGCGGCTTGGAGGGGACCGAACTTGGAGCGGCCGGATCGGCCAAGTACACATTGTTGGCCCGCATCCCCGAGGAGAGATCCGTTTCCTTCGTCGCCTTGAGGAAGACGTCGTACAGATGCTGGCTCGTTTCGGCATCACGTTCCAGCATGCTGTGCTCGATTTCGTTCTGCTCCAGACGGATCTTATCGGTATTGTACCGAGTGATCGCCTCCTTCACGGCTTTGTCCTGCGCCAAGGCCATGTCATATTGATGTTTGACGGAATCGTAGATCTTTTGGACCTCTTGCTGAGTCCGCTGCCGCAGGTCCTGTAACTCTGCCTTCATATGTGCCAATTTGGGATGGAGCGGCCCATACTTTTCCGACAGCTCCGCCACCTGCGCCGACACGGTGATTTCTTGCGCACGGAGGGTTTGTATCAACGGCGAATTCAGGACCTGAATCTGGGAATCCAGCTTCGACCAATCTAACCCCGCCGTTCCCGCTCCTTGCGGATTCAGCACCGATCGAATTTGCAGAAACCGCGAGTGTGCTTCGGCCTTGGCCATCTCGGTCTTGACCAACTGTGAATTCAACTCCGCCAATGTATGGGCCGCGACCGATTTTCGCTCTTCGCCGGTCAACAACCCGTGCTTGGCTCGAAACAGATAGAGTGCCTGCTGGGAGTTCTGTACCTTTTGCCGCAACTCTTCGAGGTGGGTCGTGAACCATTGCGCAGCCTGTTCCTTGGAATTGGCGCTGAGTTCCTGATTACGCTCGATATAAACCGACACGAGCGTGTTGGCGATCTGGGCGGCAAGTTCCGGTTCGATGGCATTGGCCGTGACATGCGCCAACCGCGCACCGCGGATCGGCATGATTTCGATGTCCTGGGCAAACTGCTTGATCAAGGCTTCCTCGGCGTCGTCGGCGGGATCGACCTCCTCTTTCTTGGGCGGCCGCACGAACGCGAGTACCGATTCCGGCATGAGCGACTTGACGAATTGCCTGATCACGGAGGGCTTGGGTTGATACTCGTCGCGCTCCGCCAAATCCAGCAACCTGGCCGTCCGCTGCAGCACAAAATGGCTCTTCATCAACTCAAAATGGGTTTGAAAATACTCGGGACTATTGTCCGGGTAGAACGACTTATCCTTGTCCAACCCACCAGGGGTCGGATTATCGATCACCACGGTGGCCTTGGCCTGATAGACCGGAACTTGGAGAAAAGACCAGACCGCCGCCCCGAACCCAAAACATCCGGCCACGAGCACGATCAACCAGCGATGTCGCCAACAGGCGGTCGCATACTCGCTGAGTGTTTGCTCGGCTTCATCCAATACCATAGGTTTTGCGTTCACACTGTCTCCTTTGACCATCCATTCATGGCACTAAAAGGTGGCTTGCAGCGAAAGCATGACCGAATTAGCATAATAGTTGAATCGGTCGACGTTGGAGCTTCGATCTTCGAAAATGTATTGCAGCGCCAGGCCCGCCCACTTCACGGTTCGGTATCGAACTCCGACCGCCACATTTTTGATCAGGTCCACCCTGTTGGGATTGTCGGGCGTGGGAGCCGGATTTTCGAAACTATCGTTTTCGACGCCGGCATTCAGCGTCAACGCGGTGCTATCCGTCAACGTGTGGATGGCGGAAAAGTTGGCTCCCGTTGATGTAAAGAACAGCGTGTTCAGCACGACCGATTGCTGAAAACTCCGATACCCTTGAAGGTACAGAGTCAAGAACGGCGTCGGTTTCCACGATAGGTTGCCGACAAAAAAGAAATTGCCGTACGAGTCGCTACTCCTCGGGAACTGAAGTCCTGCCACCGTTTGTCCGGATTCGGCATTGGCAAACTTGAGATGCTGGTAGCCGGCCAAAATTTCGCCTGAAGTCTTCTCCGTCACATTCCATTGGAGCCCCGTGCTGGCGCTGTAGGTTGTGCTGTTCAGCGTCTTACTTTCGTCGTAGACCTCTTGATTGGCTGCAAAGTTGGCCACCAGCGCCGTCTTGCTCGTCAAGTTCCCAAAGAGCGTCACCCCGGCATAATTGCTCAAGCGATTGCGGAACAGGTTCTGCTCGTTGTTCAAGTACGTCCAACGAGTCGATGAGAGGTTGAGCCGGACACCCGCCATGGCCCCTTCATAAGTCAGGCGGCCAAGCACGCTGTTGGCGGTCCACTTGTTGACCTCCACGTTTTGGGTATCGAGGGCCGAGCCACGGGGATCGTGTCCCAACTTGTGCTCGCCCTGCAGGTCGATCCGCATGCCGCCGGGAAAATCGAAGCTGAATCGTCCGGACGCGGTTTGATCCTGGACGTTATTCGAGGGATTCTGGTGAAACAATTGGATGTTGCTGCGATAATCGGCCACAAAGGTGTGGCGGCCCGCAAACGGCAACTCAGCCTGGATTCCCGGTGCCAGGGTCGTCGCGAAATCACTGCGTCGATTGGTATTCGTTCGGAACACGTTGTCCGTATAAATTTCCGCCACTCCGATCATCGGATGCAGTCGCGCAGCACCGACCGCAATACCCTCCTCCCCGGTCGGCCTGGAGAAGGAGCCCGGATAGACGGGATAATACCCGGTTTTCGGCCAATCGGGAGTCATGTAGAGCGCTCCCACGAGCGCAGGATTCGCAAACTGGGAGAACCACGCCCATCCCATACCGCCGAACGACAGGCTGCGCGGACCCGATGGCAGTGGAGATGAAGACTGCTGCCCGAACCCGGGCGAAGGCACGAGCATGGACCACAGGATCACTATCAGGCAGAGGGCGGCAACAGCCTGTAGTCGATAGAACCCACACCTGTGCATCAATTGCCCACCCCGAGTCATCGTGGTACTCCACTACCCCTTTTTCATGACGACGCGATCGCGCACTCTTAGCGCGCATTCCAAGCCTCATGAATGCACATGGACCAGACCTGCCTCGCGCGCACTTCTCGCACCGGCACTCGCGTATCGTCTCGGCTACCGGTTCAACACTCCCGTCCCATCCCGTTGATCAGCGCGTTTCTGAGGCTGGTGTAGTCCAGCCACAGTTCGGCCACCTGCCGTTTCAGGCGTCGGTTTTCTGATTCAAGGTCGTGCAAGCGCGTTCCCTCCTGGCTTTTGGGCTGTGCAAATCGCAATCGCCAGCGGTAGAACGTGCTCAGGGAGATGTTGAATTCCTGACAGACCGTCGCCACCGGGACATGAACACCTTTGGCTACGATTCGCTTTTTCTGGTCCTCGGTAAATCGAACTGGTTTACGAGATTTGGATCGCATTGATAGATTCCGTCCGGGGAATGAAAAGCAGGCGGGGAAACACGAACCGTCAGGAGGCCACGCCATCAAGAATCCGCACTTCGGTCATATCAATATGTACGGCGGCCGCCTGCTGTATGAGATGGACCCGAATGACTAAACCATGAGCTCCAGCCCGTCGTATCAGCTGCCCTCGAATGCCGGCCAAGGGACCTCGGATGACTTCCACCCACGCTCCCTCGATGTAATACTCATGAGGCTCCATCGCGCGCTCGCTGGTAGATAAGGCCTTCAACGCCATCAACTCTTCGTCCGGCACTGATTCCGGCCCGATCGACCCTACAATTCTGACGACACCAGGAGTTTGGAGAATCGACAGACTATCGCGGAGCGAAAATCTTGCGAAGCAGTACCCGCTGAAAAGCGGCATCTCCGTCCAGACTTTTCGGTCTGACCACTGGCGCAGAGTTTTCGTCAGGGGAAGAAACGGTTCGACCCCGATGGCCGCGAGCCGATCGCGGACTGACCTCTCATGACGTGATCTGGTGCTGACGGCATACCAGTGAGCGTCCGTAGAGACCAGTCGCGATGAGGCATCGGCGAATTGAAGTTCCGGCGGAGAGAGTATCGACATAGCTTCGCCCTCTGAGTCCCAGTAAGCGGGCTTCGTTTTACATGGCTCGAGTCCCGATGCACATCGGACAATTGTGCTTTTCTTTGGAGCATCGCCACATTCTGTTTGGCACATTTGTGCCCCGTATCGCCTGGTAAATATACGAGCCAAAAATTGATCGGCGAATAAAAAGGTTCCATCGAGATGGCAAAAACCCAGCAAAAACACATCTATACTGGATGACATTCAGGCTTTAGGTTTGACCACCTCGCCCTCCGACTCTCTCTGCTCGCTCCACATTCGCACAATTCTGTACATCGCTAATTTCGGTAGGTCTCGATTCCTTACAATCCCTTGTCCTGAGGGGTTTTGCCGCGATCGGGAGTGCCCAGATTCAGTTGCAGTAACCTGACCAATTATGCGATTATCCTCATCCGCAGGATGAGACATACAGCCATTCAATCTAGTCGAATGTACGTATTTATTCGACTGACATCCGCGAGAAAATGAACGCACGCGATACGGCAATGACTCTCGCCGAACAGCGCCTCACCGGAAAGAAAGCGATTCACGAATGACCCTGTCGAGACAAATTCCCTCTTCCGTGCGAATGGTGCTGGTGAGCAGTAACTATCTGGTTCGGGTGGGGTTGCGACGAATTATGGAAAATACCCTCGGTGTGATCCTCGTAGGAGAATCGCACGGTGGAGCCTCTGCTCAGGACCTCGTGTTGCATGAACGCCCCGACATCGCCATTCTTGATATCGAGCCCGACATGCGCATCACCGAATTGACCAGAAATTTACGGAAATCCGTCCCGTCGTTGAAGATCATTCTGCTGAGCGGATGGGATGACATTGCTCAAGCGAAACAGGCCTTGACGGCGGGAGCCAGCAGCATCGTGCTCAAATGCCAACCGCCGTCCGTTCTTTTGGCCACCGTCGAAAGCCTGGCCGAAGCTGCCACGGCTGCGTTACTGGCTTCCTCTAACCAAGCCCTGATCAATAATAGGGCGGAACAGCCGGTCAGCCCTGGCACCTCATCCCCACCAGCATGGCCGAGTTCCTTGACGGACCGCGAACGAACCGTCATTGCGCTGCTCGGCAAAGGGCTTTCGAATCGAGACATTGCCGGCCAGCTCTGCATTTCGGAAACAACCGTCCGCCACCATTTGACCAGCATCTTCGATAAACTTGGTGTCCCGAACCGCCAGAAACTCCTCATCCGCGCCCATCAGTACGGCCTGGTCGAACTGACCGCGTCGGCCTAGAGCGCATGTCGCACGTCCCCTCGAGTCCACGGGGAATTTCTTCCTGTTTTCATCACAAGCGTCTGTAGCAGCCACCTCGGCCGCGAGCTTCAAGCATCGTGTCCGATCCGCCATCATCAGGATCCAGACGTCGACTAGAAACAAACGCGGGGAACCGTTGCGTTGAATGGAGGTTGGTATGAGGGAAACTGGAGAAAAGTGGAGCGGGCGATGGGATTTGAACCCACGACAACTTGCTTGGGAAGCAAGGACTCTACCACTGAGCTACGCCCGCCCCATGAGAACGAGAGATCGAATCCTACGCCGCGAGCGTGCCTAAGTCAAGGCAACGGCTCACGCACGGCTCAGTTCTTATATTCCGCCACCGCGAACTTGCGGCGGCCCACCCGTAATCGCAACAACCGGCCGGCCGTCAGGGGCAGCATCGCGTTGGCGTCCGTCAACTTTTGCCCGTCCACTTCGACTCCGCCCTGCGCGATGAGCCGCCGAGCCTCGCTCTTACTCGGTACCAGGCCGGTTCGGGCGATCAGGTCGACGAGGCCGATGGCCGGTGCCGACCGATCCTTGACATCAGCCGACGTCAAGAGCACATGGGCGTCCGGTTGTTCCGGAAACTCGCGCTCCGTGAACTTCTGTCGAAAGGCCGCTCTGGCTGCCTCGCCTGCCGCAGCTCCGTGATACCGCGCAACAATCCCGTAGGCGAGATTGAGCTTGGACTCCATCGGATGTTGAGTCTTTACCAACGCCAGATCTTCCGTCGTCAACAGCTCATAGTAGCGATGCATCAGCACATCGCTGATCGACATCAGCTTGCCGAACATGTCGCCGGGAGTATCCTCCAGCGCGATATAGTTGCCGATGCTCTTGCTCATCTTGCGGATGCCGTCCGTTCCCTCCAAGAGCGGCATCGTGATCACCACTTGCGCGTCCTGGCCGTAATCCCGTTGCAAGTCACGGCCCATCAGCAGGTTGAACTTCTGATCGGTACCGCCCAGCTCGATATCGGCCTTCAGTTCGACGGAATCGTAACCCTGAATCAAGGGATACAGGAACTCATGAATGCTGATCGGCTTCTGCTCCGTATAACGCTTGTGAAAATCCTCCCGTTCCAACATCCGCGCAACATTGTAGTGAGCGCTCAATTCGATCAGGCCGTCCGCAGTCATCTTGCTCATCCAGCGGCTGTTGAACGCTACCTGCGTTTTATCCGGATCCAGAATCTTGAAGATTTGCCGTTCATAGGTCTTGGCGTTCTCCAGAACCTTTTCTCTGGACAGGGCCACCCGTGTTTCCGACCGACCGGTCGGATCGCCGATCATGCCGGTAAAATCGCCGATGAGAAAAATCACCTGGTGCCCCAAGTCCTGAAAGTGTTTCAGCTTGTGGATCAGGACGGTATGCCCGAGGTGAAGATCGGGGGCCGTGGGATCGAAGCCGGCCTTCACACGAAGCGGGCGCTGCTCTTTGATGGAACGGGCCAGCTTTGCCTCCAACTCGTTTTGCTGGATGACCTCCACCGTACCCCGACGAATGAGATCCAGTTGTTGCGTGAGGGACGTCACAGGGTTCCTTTACGCTCAGGAGACGTCGCCCGCCGTGAGACGAGCACGTGCGGCCGCAGCCGCTCAAATGTTTTCTGGCCGATCCCCTTCACCTGGCGAAGGTCCTCAATACGCTCGAACGAGCCGTGCGCGAGCCGATGGTCAAGAATCCGCTGCGCCAGTTTGGGTCCGATCCCGGGCAAGGTCTCCAGATCGAGCTGCGTCGCCTCATTCAGATCGACCTGCCGCGGGAGATTAACGTCGTCCGAATGACGTTCCCCTTGCACAGCGACCTGTGCGGCGACCGGCTCGGCCGTTTCCAAGGGCATGACTCTCGTTTGATTCGCGGGGGCGACCGAGCCGATCCAAATCAAAGCCCCCAGCGTCACGCCGACCATCGCCAACTTGATCAGAAACGACTGGAGCATCTCAAGACGGTCTGCGCGCAAGATGAATCGCCTTCCCATGGACATCCTCCATGGCTTCCATGAGCCCCTCGGAAAAAGTGGGGTGCGCGTGAATCATGCCGGCCAGATCCGTCACCGACGCCTTCACCTGCATGGCCAGGGCGGCTTCATGAATGAGATCGGTTGCGTGGGCTCCGAGAATGTGTACCCCCAGAATCCGATCCGTGCTCGCATCGGAGATCACCTTCACAAAGCCTTGAATATCCCCCGTCGCCTGAGCCTTCCCCAACCCCCCGTAACGAAACCGGCCAACCTTGATCGCCAGCTGCGGATCCTGGCCCGCGGCCAGACTACGGTCCCGCGCCTGCTGTTCCGTCAAGCCCGCCCGCCCGACCTCCGGTAGCGTGAAAATCCCCGTGGGAATGACCTCATAGTTCATGGTGCTGCCATGCCCAAGAAACTGTTCGGCGGCTACCTTTCCCTGCGCCGACGCCACGTGCGCCAGCATGGCCTTTCCGACCACATCCCCGATCGCATAGATGCCGGGCACGTTGGTCTCCATCCGGTCATTCACGACCACTTCCCCGCGGCTCCCGAGGTGCACCCCCGCCCGCTCGAGCCCGATTCCCCGTGAATTGAACCTGCGTCCGACTGAGACGAGGACCTGATTCACATTCAAAGACTGTCCGTCCTGCAGATGGACGGAGACGACATCAGCCTGTCGGGCCAGGCTCTCGACGGTGACGCCGACTCGCACGTCTACGCCACGCTTTTTCAGCTCGCGCTCCATCGTCTGGCTGATCTCCTCATCCTCCAGAGGCAAGACACGCGGCAGGAGCTCGACCATCGTCACCTGCGTACCGAGCCCGCTGTAGAGCGACGCAAATTCACAGCCTTCCACGCCGCCGCCCACGATCAGCAGACGCTCCGGAACCTGGGCCAAGTCCAAGGCCTGTTTGCTGGTGATAATCTGCGTCCCATCGATAGGAAACAACGGCAGCTTCGGCCAGGAGGAACCGGTGGCGATGATGATGCCGTCGCCCTCCACCCGAAGGTCGCTTCCATCCGGCCTCACGACGCGAATCGTCCGCGCATCCACCAACTCACCCGTGCCTTCCACCAGCGCGATATTCCACGTTTTGAAGAGTGTGGCGATTCCCTTCACCAAGGCAGCGACGACCTTGTTTTTTCTGGCCACCATGGCGGTGGGATCGTATGCGACCGACCCGTTCAGCAGAAGGCCGACCTCTTTGGCTTTCTTCGCCTTGTCGCCCAGCTCCACGACCGAGAGTAGCGCCTTGCTGGGGATACAGCCCCAGTTGAGGCAGACCCCGCCCAGCGCCTGATTTTCGATCACGGTGACGCGCGCGCCGAGCTGGGCCGCGCGAATCGCCGCGACATACCCGCCGGGTCCGGCGCCGAGAATGAGCAGGTGCTTCGCCATCGTCAGCTGATGTGGAATGGTCGATGAGATGGTCAGTGTTTCTGTTTGCTCAGAAACTCCTCGTATTGGGTGGACGTCATGAGCTGGTCCACCTCAGCGGGAGCCGAGAGTTCGATGACCACCATCCAACCCTTGCCGTAGGGGTCCGAGTTGACGACTTCGGGATGGTCCTTGAGGTCCGTGTTGATCTTGGCGATGGTGCCGCTCAGAGGGGTGTAAATCGTCGAGGTGGTCTTGGTGGACTCGACTTCGCCGATCTGCTGACCGGCGGTGACTTTGGCGCCGACCTTGGGCAGATCGATAAAGACGATGTCGCCCAATGCGTCCTGCGCGAAATGGCTGATGCCGATCGTCGCCTGCGCACCGTCGACACGGGCCCACTCATGCTCTTGGTGATAACGAAGATTGGACGGTATCATGGCACTCCTCTCAGCGGCCTCCGATTAAGTGACGTAGGTGTAGACACGGGGATGGAACCGAGCTGTGGCGCGATCGTAAAAGTTGCCGGCGGCTTTGTCAAGGAAGCGTCCCGACGGCAGACGGAACGAAAACGAGATGCCGGATATCGGGCGTACGCAGTTCATCAGCCTGCTGAGCGAGGCCCAGAAACATACCGTTCTGATGATCGGCAGGGGTTCGAAGCATCACCCATCCTTGCGGCAAAGTCTGCGGTTCGCCCTTTTCCTGCTGCACGACATCACGGCTCCACCCCTTGTAGGCCCCGGCAAAGGCGCGGACATCGGAAGCCTCACGGGACGTTCCACCTAACAAGAGATCGAATCCTCGTCGGCGCGCTTCCGCCGCATCTTCACCCCAATTCACAAGTGCAGCGGTCGGATTAGATAGGGCTTCAGGGTGGATTTCCAAGACCAGCCGCAAACGGGGCATGGCCTTCTGGAGTTGCTTGCGCCACCCACCTAATACTTCAAGTTCCTCACGAGCTTTCCAACCTACCCATCGCCACAGTGTTTTATCCGAGGTGGGCACCGGCTCGTTCGGCCTGACGGCCATCCGGTCACGCAACGCCTGCGCCACGTCTGAGGACGGCTGCTGGAAGTGTGCCTCAAACCGGCGCAACGTACTGTCGCTGATTTCATAGGCAAAACTGTTGTCTGTCCGGGCTCGGAGCACCATGCCGTCCACCCCGGTCCGTGCTAGGTCTGTCAGGAACGGCGCGATCAAGGATTGCGTGGCCGGCGACAAGAGGTCGAACTGCCTCCAGGGATGGAGACGGCGACGCGTCGGATCATAGATCAGGCTGCGGAACTCCGGACGCCGCTCGAACAGGGGTGCGCGCCACAGATCAACGACGGCATAGATGGAGAGCCCCAGCTCATGGGCCTGCGGTACGACCACGCCCAACCAGTCAGCCACGACCGGCGCGCGTGACGTGGCAAATAACGCTCCCGTCGGCTGATCCCTGGCCTGCTCAGCAACTCCGGCAGAGAGCGGCAGTGCGGGTCTGCTGAAAGAGGCATCCGGGCTGGCGTCCATCACCACCGCACTGATCCCTTGGGCACTTAACTGACGCAACCACGTTTGCACCTGGCCCATCGGAGGCAGGCTCGCAAAGGAGATATACATCGCCGTGTGGCCGGAGCCGGCCCCTGCGGTGGGAATCGTGTGATTCTTCAAGGACTCGATCCGATGGAGGGCACGATCGGCGTAGGTGCTTAGGATGGCGGCTGTCGCTCCCCCGGCAGTGGTCAACGTCCGATATTCCTTTAAGGCCGCCGTGACTTCTCCCATTTGTTCGTAGGATTGCCCAAGCTCCCAGTGGGCCTCCGGGACCCGCCTCGACTTTGGGTAGGTGGTCAAGTACCGCTCGTAAAGATGTACGGCAGCGGCGTACCGCCCGTCGGAAAAAGCCGTGGAGGCCTGGTGCCAGAGTCTGGCCTCAGCCTCGATGGCCGGCGCATGGGGCGGTTGTACGGAAGGAGCGCTGGAGAGGAAGCTACAGCCCGACAGCAACGCGGCGAGCGCCGGAGCGACAAGAGAGAGGCCGGCTCGACGCCCTCGTCCGGCGCGTCGAGCCTCCCGGGCTTGAACGGGATGCGCGCCCAAGGCGCCTACCCGACCAACTCCATTTCCGGAAAGAAATATCCGATTTCAAACTTCGCCGTATCCGGCCCATCGGAGCCATGCACGGCGTTGAATTCGATATTCGCGCCATGGGCGGCACGGATGGTTCCGTTCTCGGCCTTTGCCGGGTCCGTGGCCCCCATCAGGTCACGATTCGCCTTGATGGCATTGTCGCCCTCCAGCACCAACACCACGCAAGGCCCGGAAGACATGAACGTACAGAGACTGTCATAGAATGGACGGGCCTTATGCACGGCATAGAACCCCTGGGCCGTCGACTTCGATAGCTGCATCAGGCGCACCGCAATCGGCCTAAGGCCGGCCTTTTCATAACGAGAGATGATGTCGCCGATGACATGTTTCTTGACGGCATCGGGCTTGATGATCGCAAGGGTTCGTTCACTCATGGGTCGTCGCGCTCCTTGGGCTAAAAATAACCGGACGGTTCGATCAAAAGAACTCCAGCGGCATTATAAAGAAACCGTGGAAGTACTGGCAAGATAAGGGCCGGATGGAGCAGTCAGTTCCCAAACAGGGCCGACAGCTCCCGAGGAAGGACGATCCCGCGTTCGGTAATGATGCCGGTGATCAATTCGGCCGGAGTCACATCAAAGGCAGGATTATAGACCGACACCCCCTTAGGGGCGATCGGATGGCTGCCGTGGATGGAGGTCACTTCCATCGCTGCGCGCTCTTCGATCGGAATATCAGCACCGGTCTTGGTATGAAGATCAATCGTCGAATAGGGCGCAGCGACATAAAAGGGAATGCCGTGGGCCCGCGCCAATACCGCCACTGAGTAGGTGCCGATCTTGTTGGCCACGTCGCCGTTGGCGGCGATGCGATCGGCGCCGACCACACAGAGCTGGATTTTCCCTAGCCGCATCAGAGCCCCAGCCATGTTGTCAGTGATCAAGGTGACAGGAATACGATCCTGCATCAGTTCCCATGCCGTCAGACGCGCGCCCTGTAAGACGGGTCTGGTCTCGTCCGCGATAACGTGGATTCGCTTGCCCTCCTCCCAGGCCGCCCGAATCACACCTAACGCCGTTCCATAGCCGGCGGTCGCCAGTGCTCCGGCGTTGCAGTGAGTCAAGATGGTATCGCCATCCTTGATGACGGAGGCTCCGTGCCGCCCCATCGCCCGACAGAGCGCCACATCTTCTTCCAGTATTGCTTGAGCTTCTTCGAGCAGCGCTTCTTGTACGGCGGCCAACGAATGACCGCCGCACGCGCGCATTGCACGCTTCATCCTGTCGATGGCCCAAAAGAGATTCACGGCCGTGGGTCGAGAGGCAGCCAGATGCGCACAGATACCTTCGACCGCCTGCGAGAACGTGTGCCAATCATTCGTGGTCACGGCTCTGGCTCCTAAGGCGATCCCCATGGCTGCAGCCACTCCGATCGCCGGCGCACCCCGCACCTTCAGGTCGCGGATCGCCTGAGCGACCGCTCGGTAGTCGCGGCAATCGAGGAACTCGACGCTGCCCGGCAATCGACTTTGGTCCAAGAGGCGAACAGCGCCATCCTTCCATTCGACGGTAGGAACCATCCCCATCGGCCAGCCCTGTCGATTCATTGCAGCTCTTCCTGCAGGATCTGAGCGATCCGGCCAACGTCCTCTTCCGTGAGCGCCGGATAGATCGGCAAGGAAATGGCCGCCGCATCAGCCTCGTCGCTCGAGGGAAAGTCCGGGAGGTCCAAGTAGCGGTGCAGCGGACGGAACACAGGCTTCCGGCATTGGATACCTCGGTGCGCCACCCGTGACAAGTAGGCCGTCATCTCATCCGGCGCCTGAACACCCTTTGGCAGACGCACCACGAACCGATAGTAAGAATGCGTCGTGCCTGGGGGCACGAACGGCAGGTGAAAGAAGTCTTTCGAGAGACAGCCTCGGTAACAGGACGCCAAGATGGCCCGCTGCTCAAGAAACGTTCCGAGTCGATTAAGCTGGGCCAGCCCCAACGCGGCCTGCAAGTCGGTCATCTTGCAGTTAAAGGCTGCGGCGTTGAGCGAGGGAGCTTGGTCATATTCCCTGAGCTCACGCACTCGCTCCAACAAAGCTTCGTCGTTTGACAGGACCATTCCCCCTTCACCGGCACAAAGGAGCTTGGTCGCGTAAAACGAACACACCGTCAGCTGGCCGACCGTGCCGACCGCCCGCCCCTGCTCTATGGCCCCCAACGTCTGGGCGCAATCTTCGATGATGGGGATCCCGATCGACTGCAACGTGGTCAGATCCGCAGGCAGGCCGAAGAGATGCGGAACGATCACGGCACGCGTGCGCATGGTCCTCGCTTTGCGGACCTTCTGCGGGTCGAGGTTATAGGTCTCAGGATCGATGTCGACAAGCCTCGCTTGGGCTCCAACCCGCTGCACGGCGAGCCATGGCGCCGAACAGACATAGCTCGGCAGGATGACATTGTCGCCGTGGCCGACCCCGAACGCGCGCAGGGCCAGCTCCAACGCGACGGTACCGGAGCTGACCGCGACGCCACCTTGAAGGCCGAGATAGGCGGCCATCCCCCGTTCGAACTGTGCGACGGCAGGCCCCTCGGCGACCTGGCCAGACCGCAACACATCGGTGACCGCCCGAATTTCCTCTGGCCCCAACGAGGGACGCGAATGCGGAATCATAATGGTCTTCTCACGGGCTGAATAGTACCGAACCCCTACGCAAGAATAAAGCCTGCCGCCCGCTATCCGACGGACGGATGATGCCTACACCCAGTTCCAACGCTGCCAGAGCCGATGAATGTTTTCCTGCTCAACCCGCCAGACGTCCGACCGGCCTGCCGCCGGTTGCAGCCTCCATTCCCTCGCCGTATGCACGGAGATCTGCCGTCGCGCAGAATCCCACGTAACCCAGACCGCTCCGTCTCGATCGGTCCGAAGCACCTGCGCGCCTGCCGCCTGATACGCCTCCAGAACTCCGCGCACTGGATGGCCGTAGGGATTGCGGCGGCCGGCGGACACCACCGCCACGTCCGGTCGGAGCGACGCAATCCACAGCGGATCGAACGAACTTGTGGCCCCATGGTGTGGGACTTTGACCACCGCAACGGGAACTGCCGCCGCAACCTCTCCCAACCTCGACAGAGCCTCTCGCTCAATATCTGCGGTAAACAAGACCTGCCGTCCTTCGCAAGCCAAGCCCATCACCACCGACCGATTGTTGAGCGACTCACTCCTGCCTCCATTCCCGCCAGCAGAAGGCATCGGCGGATTGTGGACCGACAGACGACAGGACGCGTCGGCAGACAATACCTGTCCCGCACTCGCGACCTGTAGTGGCACGCTGCGCTGCGCGACGACCTCTTCGATCCTTTTCCAAAAATCCTCTGTCCTGGTCGCCCCGTTGGTCCAGAATTGTTCGACCGGGAAATGTGACAGCACCCAGGCCAATCCACCGACATGGTCGAGCTGGGGATGCGTGCCGACGACGTGGGTGATATGTCGAATTCCCCGATTCCACAAAAACGGCCCCACGATACCACGGCCCATGTCAAAACGCTCATAGGCCGCACCGCCATCGATCAACACCACTTCGCCGGTCGGGAGTTCGAGCACGGCACTATCACCCTGCCCCACGTCGAGGAAGGTGACCCGCCACTCTCCCTCTCGGCTGATGGGGCGCGGAGACCACAACCACCACCCCACGATCAGCGTGAGACCGATGACCATGGCGCCTCTCTGCCAAGAGTTGAATCCCGTCGGCACCTGCATCAGCAAGGCCCATCCCAACCCGTAAAAGAGCAGCATCATGGGAACCGTCGGCGCCGCCACATACCATTCAGCACCAGGCAGCCCTGCCATCCACTGGGCAATGGCGATTAAGGCCCGGCTCGCGAGGTCGAGCAGACCGGCGAACGGCAAGTCACCGCTCTGCACGATGATCACCCACAGGGCGGAGAGGAGGCTCAGCGGCAAGAGCAGGAATCCGACGAAGGGAACCACCACCAGGTTGGCCACCAGTCCGAGCCAGGGAACTTGGTTGAAATAGAACGCCACCAACGGCAGCGTGGCGAGCGTCACGAGCGCCGTCACGCTGAGAGACCCACGCAGCCACCTGAGGCCCCGTTCCCGGAAGGTCGGTCCGACGTCCGATCGGATCTCCTGGTCAGAGCGCCGACCGAATACGATCGCCAGCGCCATTACGGATACATACGACAGTTGAAACGAGATGTCGTATAACGCAGGAGGGCTTGCGAGCAACGTGGCCGCAGCGGCGGCTGCGAGGGCATGCAACACATAGGGAGCCCCACCTAGCCAGACGGTCCATAACCCGATGGCAATCATGATGGCGGAACGGATCGTCGCCGTCTCTGCGCCTGCCAACAGGGTGTAGGCCGCAACCGGCAACACCGTGAGGAGCGCAGCTAGTCGCGTGGCGGTAAGCCATCGCGACAGGCGGAGCAACCAGCCTGAGGGTAAGCGGATGCAGAGAAAACGGATCGAGGCGAACGACAATAGGGCGATCAGCCCGAGATGGGACCCGGAAATCGACAGGATGTGGACCGTTCCACCGGCCATGAACCAGTCGCGAACGACCGGATCCAGAAACCCTTGTTCCCCCACCGTAAGACTCAGGAATAATCCGCGGCTGGGCTGAGGAAGTGGGTCAGCCGCCGACCGCACGAGATCTCGCCACGATTCGACCTGAGCGGTAAGTCGGTCCGTGAGGGTGTCACTCCTGTCGGGCGTTATTGCAACGGCTCCGGGACCGGAGACCGAACTCACCGCGTCGACTCCATGGGCATCCAAATAGGCGGCATAATCGAATCCTCTCGGGTTCATCGTCCCCAGTGGCGCGTGGACGTGCGTACGGAGGCGAATCTTCATGCCGCGATGAAGGCCGCGGTCAGGATCCCGCCAGGTGAGGCGCAGGTGAAAGGGAATCGGCAACTCCGCGTCGTCGGTGGCCGTGACCAATACGGTCGCCGTCAATCGACCAGGAGCATGGCGCACGGATTCCACGATGGTCCCTTCACACTGTATTGGGAGGTGACGGTCGCGCTCGGGGATTGGCGGATCGGCGGTGAGCCAGGCGAAGAGGACCCAATAGATTGTGCCGGCCAAGAGACTCGTCAACAATCCCAGACTCTGACGGCCTGTAAGCACAGCCCGTCGCTCCAGGGCAGTGAGCAAACCCGATGCGATAATTAGGAGCAGGGCGATGCTGTAAGGGAAGTAGGTGAATTGAGAACCGAGTGCGAGCCCGAGGACAAAGAAGCTGGTGAGGCTCGGCAACATCCGGTGCCTTCGGGGAGGACCCGCTGCTAGCCGATACGAGCCCGAACAACCTGTGCGAGATGGTCCGCCACCTCGCGGATCATGACATCGCGCTCACCTTCCACCATGATTCGCAACAAGGGCTCGGTGCCGGAATAGCGCACGAGCACTCGACCGCTGCCGTTCAGTGTGGATTCGGCGGTCCTGATCGCGGACTGGATATCGGGAATCTGATCCAGATCGGGTTTGTGTTTGACATGGACGTTCAGGAGAACCTGCGGGACGGCCGTCATCGCCTTGGCCAACTCGGACAGCGGCTTCCCGGTCCGCTTCATCAGCGAGAGGATCTGCAACGCCGAGATCAACCCGTCGCCGGTCGTATTATGATCCAAAAAAATAAAATGCCCAGATTGCTCTCCACCGAAATTATGCCCATCGGCCAGCATCCGCTCGAGTAAGTAGCGATCACCCACCGGCGTCCGGGCCAATTGAATCCCCGCCTTGTTCATGGCGAGTTCCAATCCGAAATTACTCATCACTGTCCCGACCACGGTCTTGTTCGCCAGCTGCCCCTGCGCAAAGAGATCCAATCCCAATGCCGCCATGACATGGTCACCGTCGACGACCTTCCCCTGTTCACAGACGAAGATCGCGCGGTCCGCGTCACCGTCCAATGCGATGCCGAGATCGGCCTGATGTTCCCACACCAGCTCCTGCAAACGCTCCGGATGCACCGCCCCGCAGCGATCGTTGATGTTCATGCCGTCCGGCTTGTCCCCAAACACCTCAATGGTCGCACCAAGTTCGCGAAGCACGGAAGGCGCCACCTTATAAGCCGCTCCATTGGCACAGTCGACGACCAGTTTGATGCCTTGAAAATCCAGGTCGCGAGGAAGGGAGCGTTTGACGAACTCAATGTAGCGTCCTTCGGCGTCTCCGATCCGATAGGCCTTCCCAATGGCGTCGGCCGTCGGGCGGAGATGCTTGATCTCGTCCGACACGATCAGCTGTTCAATTCGGGCCTCCACCTCGTCCGGCAATTTGAAACCCTGATTGGAAAAAAACTTAATCCCGTTGTCTTGGTAAGGATTATGCGAAGCCGAAATCACCACGCCGGCATCGGCACGCAGGCTCCGCGTCAGAAAGGCGATGGCGGGGGTCGGCATGGGGCCGACCAGCAACACATCCACCCCCATGGAGCAGATGCCGGACGTCAGCGCCGACTCCAACATGTAACCGGACAACCGCGTATCCTTCCCGATCACGACCTGGTGCCGACCGGCCCGCCGCATAAAGATATGCGCCGCAGCCCGCCCCAGTTGCATGGCGATTTCGCTCGTCATCGGTTCAAGGTTCGCGACACCGCGAACGCCGTCTGTGCCGAACAGTTTACGCATTGGTTACCTCTGACTTAGAACGCACATGACGCCGGATGGCTGACACGACCGCAGCCGCATCCTTCATCGCCCGCACGTCGTGGACTCGAATGATATGGGCGCCTTTGAACATCGCCACCGCGACCGCAGCAGCCGTCCCATACCCGCGCTGCTGTACCGGCTGATGCGTGAGGTTCCCGATGAATTGCTTCCGAGACAGACCGGCAAGCACCGGATATCCGAGGCGGGTCAAACGATCGAACTCCGCCAGGAGCTGAAGATTATGCTCTTCGAGCTTACCAAAACCGAAACCCGGGTCAAGGACGATTTGCCTCCGTAGAATACCGCGATCTATGGCGACCGCAATCCGTTCGGTCAGAAATTCGAGCACCTCCTGGACCACGTTCGTATACTGCGGAGCCTGTTGCATGGTCTGAGGGGTCCCCTGCATATGCATGAGCACCACGCCGACGCCGGTTTGAGCAACCACCCCGGCCATCTTGGGATCTCCACGTAGGGCCGTAATATCGTTGATGAGACTAGCGCCGGCTTGAACCGCCAACCGCGCAACGCCCGCCTTTGCGGTGTCGACTGAGAGAGGAAGGGCGACCGCGCGACGCACCGCCTCCAACACTGGGAGTAAACGTCGAATCTCTTCTTCCTCAGAAATACCCAGGGCGCCAGGTCTGGAAGACTCCGCGCCGAGATCGATCACATCCGCACCCTCGGCTTCCATCTGCTTGGCGTGCTCCACAGCGCGATCAACCGTCATGTACGACCCGCCATCGGAAAAGGAATCCGGTGTGACATTAAGAATGCCCATCACAAGCGGTCCGCTATCGAACCGAAACAGATGGGCCCCCGCTGTCAAGATAGGAAGGTCGGCCGACATTGCCAAACCGCATCTGCGGCAGCTCCGACGAAACCACGGAGCCGAAGAAGTCTCCTGAGGGACACACGACCCGACGGTGGGAAAGCGGCGCCGGGAATCGAATACCTTCAAAACATTTTCCCGGCAGCGAGCAGGGAATCTATCTCAGGCCTGCTTCACAGGAGCCATACCGAGCATCCTGTAAAGCAGGCCCTGCGGAATTTAGGCAGGGACGGTCTGTGACGAAGAACCCTGAACGATGATCTGATCGATCTCTAACGCGTCGAGCACTTCCTTTTCCAGCAAGGCCTCCGCAAGCGCCTTCAAGCTGGTCATATTTTCCGTGAGCAGTCGTTTAGCCCGCTCGTAGTTTTCCGTGACCAGGCGCTTGATCTCATGATCGATTTCCAGAGCCACTTGCTCACTGAAATCCCGCTTCGTCGCAATCTCTCGGCCGAGGAAGATTTCTTCTTCCTTTCTACCGAAGGTGAGCGGCCCCAGCTTCTCGCTCATGCCCCATTCGCACACCATTTTGCGAGCCAGTTCGGTCGCTCGTTCCAGATCATTTCCAGCCCCGGTGGTCACGCTGCTGAAGATTAGCTCTTCAGCTACCCGACCTCCCATGAGGATCGCCAAGTTGTTATACAAGAAGTCTTTCGAGTAACTGTGCCGATCGTCCGTCGGGAGCTGCATAGTGACGCCTAACGCCCGCCCTCGCGGAATGATCGTGACCTTATGAACCGGGTCCGTACCGGGAAGCAGTTTGGCCATAAGCGCATGGCCGGCTTCGTGATAGGCCGTCGTGCGTTTCTCCTCGTCGCTGAGCATCATACTCTTGCGTTCGGCACCCATCAGGACCTTATCCTTGGCCATTTCGAAATCAATCAGCTCAACTTCCTTCTTGTTCTGCCGTGCAGCCCAGAGTGCGGCCTCATTGACCAAATTCTCCAGGTCGGCACCGGAGAACCCTGGGGTCCCTCGAGCAATCTTCTCCAATTCAACATTGGTCGCCAAGGGCACCTTCTTCGTGTGGACCTTCAGGATCTCCGAGCGCCCGCGCAAGTCGGGTCGGTTGACGACCACCTGGCGATCGAAGCGACCAGGGCGCAACAAGGCCGGGTCCAACACATCCGGGCGGTTCGTCGCCGCAATCAGGATGACTCCTTCCGTCGTATCGAACCCATCCATTTCAACCAACAGCTGGTTCAAAGTCTGCTCGCGCTCATCATGCCCTCCACCGAGCCCCGCACCGCGCAAACGTCCGACTGCATCGATTTCATCGATGAAGATAATGCATGGCGCATGCTTCTTCCCTTGCTCAAAGAGATCGCGCACGCGCGACGCCCCCACGCCGACGAACATTTCGACGAAGTCGGAGCCGCTGATGCTGAAGAACGGCACTCCGGCCTCTCCCGCAATCGCTTTAGCCAGCAAGGTCTTGCCGGTCCCGGGAGGACCGACGATGAGCACTCCCTTCGGAATACGCCCACCAAGCTTTTGGAACTTGCGAGGGTCCTTGAGGAATTCAATAATCTCGAGCACCTCTTCCTTAGCTTCCTCAATCCCAGCCACATCGGAGAAGGTCACCTTCTTCCGCTCTTCGGTCAACATTCTGGCTCGACTCTTTCCAAAGGAAAGAGCCTTGTTGCCGCCGATCTGCATCTGCCGCATCAAGAAGAACCAGAGACCGAGGAAGAGAATGAAGGGACCCCACGTGACCAAAAACGTGATGTACCACGGACTTTCGTCAGGCGGACGGGCCTCGATCTGCACGTCTTTTTCGCGCAGTTGCTTGACCAATTCCGGATACTCAGCCGTATAGGTTCTGATACGGCTTTGGTCCTTTAAAATTGCGCTGATGTGGTTGGCCTTGATGGTCACCTTCATGACCTCGCCCTTATCGAGCTTGGCCATGAAATCACTGAATATCACTTCATCTTCCGGTGCATGGGTCGGCACACTGAACAGATTGAATAACAAAATCATGAACAGGCCGACGACGACCCAGAATAAAAGATTCTTTACCCGTGAATTCATCCACCTCTCCTTTGAGGATTGTAGGCAGACTGCGAAAAGAAATGATCCTGCAGGATGTTACCATAGGTCTCGCAAGTGGAACAACCTCTCATGCCGACTCCTGCTCCAACTCCTCGTCCTGATCCAGGGCCGCGAGATACGGCAGATTGCGATATTTCTGTCGGTAGTCGAGTCCATAGCCGACCACGAACTTGTTTGGGATCTTGAAGCCGACGTACTCCAAATCCACTTCGACGGTCCGGCGCTCCGGCTTGCTCAAGAGGGTGCAGACTTTCAGCGATCGCGGCTTGCGTTTGGACAGGGTCTTTAGCAAGTAACTGATGGTGAGACCCGAATCGACGATATCCTCCACAAGCAACACGTCCTTGCCCGCGATCGGTTCGGTGAGGTCCGACACCAGTTTGACCTTGCCCGAGGTTTTCTTTCCGGATCCGTAACTCGTCACCACGATGAATTCCACCCGCATCGGAATACGGATCGCTCTTGCCAAATCGGCATAGAACGCATAGGCCCCCTTCAGCACCCCGACCAACACCAGATCTTTCCCCGTATAGTCGGAGGCAATCTGTCTGCCGAGTTCCCGAATGCGCGTCCGCATCTGCTCTTGTGTGACGATCGGACGGCCAAAAATGCGTTCCATTCCTACCTGGCTCCTTTCCGGCTTGTTGGCGGCGCCACGTGCGCGACGAGGGATCGGCGGGTTGACCGCGTCGCAGCAAATCGGGCATCAACCCGTCGCCCGACGACCCAAAGAATCTCGTCACCGGACACCAACAAAGGGATACGTTGACGCACAGAGGGGCCCAGTTTCGCATCTACGAAGTAATCTTGCAATTTCTTTCGCCGCCCCTCCATCCCAACAGGACAAAACCAATCGCCCGGCTGCCATGTACGCAGCATCAGAGGCAGCGACAAGCGGTCCGCATCAAACAGCGCGAGCGCGGGCGATTTCCCGTCGAGGATGCTGTTCGCCTCTTTCTCCTCCAGCACGTGGAGGGACACCGACTCCCCGGTAGGGGGCCACAATGCCCTCCAAGGCAGCGAAGGGATGGTGACGGATAGAGGTGGAGAAGTTGAGATTTCAGGCGACGGCTCCACCGAAAGACGAATGAGTCGTTGTTCACAGCGCACTGTCACCGCGCCCACCCTCCATACCTTGCCAGACCGTGCCGAGGCCACAGTGTCCAAGATGGATAACAGCTCCTCTCCACGCATCACTCGCGGAGGGGATACCAGAGCCTCCACAGCCTGCCGGAGCATTCGCCGCTGCAAGGCCGTCGGCTGGGCGGTCAGGCCGTACCGATCAACCAGGATCGTCGTTCGGTCTCGAGAGTGAACCAACCGCTTCAGTCGACCGGCGGCGAGCGCATCCAAGAATCGATCATCTTCCCGGACCAGGTCGGCTTGTCGCGCCAACAATGGAACCACGGCGGGGGATAGGGCGGTCAGGACCGGCAAGACTTCCTGCCGGATACGATTTCGGAGATAGATGGATTTCCTGTTACTCGAATCGAGCCGATAGGGCACCTCCCTAGATTGCAGGTACGTCAAAATCTCTCGCCGTGACACCGTCAAGAGCGGACGGATGAACAGCCCTCGCCGATGCGGCATACCGGACAAGCCGCGGAGCCCTGCTCCTCGCAACATCCGGAGCAAGACTGTTTCGGCTTGATCGTCCGCCTGGTGTCCAAGAGCTACCCGATTCGCTCCCAGCTCGCGCGCCACTTCCTGGAACACGCGATAGCGTGCAGCCCTCGCGGTGGCCTGCACCGATCGCGGCGGCTTGTCGCGCGGGAACAGCGAGCTGAGGTCTCGGATCACGCAGGGTACGCGCAGCCGTTGGGAGAAATCGGCCACGAAGGCTTCATCGGCGGCTGATTCGGCTCCGCGTAAACCGAAGTTGCAATGCACCGCCGCAAGCGACAGGTTCCAGGCCGGAGCCAGGTCGTGTAGGATGGAAAGCAGGGCCACGGAGTCAGGCCCGCCGGACAAAGCTACCAGGACCTTCTCTCCAGGAGTCACCAACCCTTTGGTACGCAGAGCCAGGACAACCTGACGATGAATTGGCTGATGGGGAATCTTTGGCGGAGGCGCCATTACTCCGACCGAGGCAACGTGGGCAAACGCGATGCCGTCCCCCCCGCTTCGCGAAGGAACACCCGCGCGGTCTCCACGTCCCGGCTAATCTGCCGGGTTAGTTCCGATGCGGAAACAAAGACCCTATCGCCCCGCACAAACCCGATGAAGTGCACGAGGATCGATTCACCGTACAGTTCAAGCCGCTCGTCGAGAATGGAGACTTCCAGCAACCGTTCTCCAGCGCCGAATGTCGGTCTCGTCCCGATGTAAACGATTGAATCGCGACTGGAATCCTTCCAGATCGTGTGCGCGGCATAGACCCCGTCCGGAGGAATCACCCGCCCCGGCGGAAGCCGCAGGTTCGCCGTCGGCCATCCCAGATCAGTTCCACGGTGGGCACCGGGAATCACCGTTCCGCCGAGCCCATAGGGACGGCCCAGCAAACGAGCTGCCTTCTGCACCTCTCCGGCCTGGAGGAGTTGACGGATCCGCGTTGAGCTCACCACTTCACCATCGATCCTCACCGGTGCCACCGGGTGGACGCGGAACCCAAATTGGCGTCCCCACGTCTTCAACTCCTCGATGCGACCAGCACGGCCCCGGCCGAACGCGAAGTGTTCCCCCACAAACAGCTGTTTAGTCCCGATGCCGTCGCACAACACCTGTCGCACGAATTCGGCAGGACTCAGCTGCGCGAAGACCGGGGTGAATTCGAGAAACAACACTTCGTCGATGCCCGCAGCATCGAAATAGGCCAATTTCTCTTCCGGCGAGGTCAGAAACTGCAAATTGACCTGGGGAGCGAGGATCTTGACAGGGTGAGGGTCGAAGGTCAGCACCACGGCCGCACCCCCCTCTCGACGCGCCGTATCGACCACCGTTTTCAGCAAAGCCCGATGGCCGTGGTGATGACCGTCGAAGTTTCCGATCGTGACGATCGCGTGGGGATGGGGCTTGGTAGCGGCGAGCCCGCGAGAAATCTTCATGACTGGTGTCACTGCAGAAGTGCGGCGGCCTCTTTGGCGAAATAGGTCAAGATCATGTCCGCGCCGGCCCGTTTGATCGAGAGCAACGATTCCATCATCGCGCGGGTTTCGTCCAGCCAACCGGCTTGGGCCGCCGCCTTGACCATGCTGTACTCGCCGCTCACCTGGTAGGCGGCAAGCGGCAGCAGGGTCCGTCCGCGCGCCGCGCTGATGATGTCGAGGTAGGGCATGGCCGGCTTGACCATAATGATGTCGGCCCCCTCCTCGATATCCAGTTCGATCTCCCGCAAGGCTTCGCGTGTGTTGGCGGGATCCATCTGGTACGACTGCCGGTCTCCGAACTGCGGACAGGAATGGGCGGCATCACGAAAGGGGGCATAAAAACACGACGCAAACTTTGCCGCATAGGCCATGATGGGCACATCGACGAAGCCCGCTCGGTCGAGTTCATCGCGAATGGCGGCGACCCGGCCGTCCATCATATCCGACGGTGCCACCATGTCCGCACCTGCCTCGACATGGGTCTTGGCCATCGCCCTCAGACAGTCCAACGTCTCGTCATTGAGAATCTTCCCGTCTCGGACGATACCGCAGTGGCCATGGCTGGTGTACTCGTCGATACAGACATCGGTAATCAGGACCAAGCCGGGCACCTGCGCCTTGAGTGTTCGGAGGGCTCGTTGTACGATGCCGTCGGGGTCATACCCTGAACTGCCGCGCTCATCCTTCCGTCCGGGAATGCCGAACAAAATCATCGCCGGAATTCCCAGCGCCTTGACCTCCGATGCCTCCTTCACCAACAGGTCGACCGACAGCCGCGCTTGGCCCGGCATCGACGCGATCGGCTCCCGTCTCCCCTCTCCCTCTGTGACAAATGCGGGGTAGATGAAGTCGTTGGGTGTCAACCCGGTTTCGCGGACCATGCGCCGTAAGGCGTCGGTTTCCCGCAGGCGACGCATGCGCTGAATCGGAAAGGCCATTCCCCGCTCACTTCCTCGGAAGGTTGGTGAGAAACACTACCAGATCACGCACGGAAATCATCCCGACCAGTTGACCGTCCCTCGTCACGCCTAGATGGCGAAGGTGGGTCTGCGCCATGAGATCGTTCGCATCCAAGAGGGTCTTGTGCTCTTCGATCGTCACGAGCGGCGCCGACATGATTTGTTCGACCGTCGTCTTCGTCATGTCGGCTCCGGTCGCAACGACACGCCGAACCATGTCCGTATCGGTGATGATGCCGATCACGTCCTTCCCGTTCGTGACGAATAGGCTCCCGATGTTGCGATCACGCATCAATCGCCCGGCTGTGCGCACATCCATATCTCGTTCGACGGTGATGAACTTTTCCTTGGGAACCATGAACGATTTAACTGGGACCATGTAATGTCCTCCTCATGATAATGAACAGCTTCGATTGCCTGGCCTCTTGGTTATTGACTCGCCGCAGCGGCTGCACGGTGCCGTCCCTCCGCATGTTGAACCATGGCTTCCGCCAAGGCAGGGACCGTATTCTCTGCCGCCACCACCTGGACGACAAATCCCGCCTCGCGAGCAGTTCCCGCAGTGATGGGACCGATACAAGCCACGGTAGTCCCTCCGACCGCCTCCTGCAGCTCCTGTGGAGATGCGAACAATTCCACAAAGTTTCGCACCGTTGAGGAACTGGTGAACGACAGCACGTCGATCACGCCGCCACGGAGTTGTTCTTTCAGCCGATCCACCGCCACGGTCGGCCGGATGGTCCGATAGGCCGGTACCACGTCCACCTCGGCTCCTCGCGCGCGCAATTGGTCTGGCAGGATTTCCCGCGCCACCAATGCGCGTGGAATCAGGACCCGCGCTCCCTCCATCGGCCGGTCGGCCAGCGCATCCAGAACCCCCTCCGCTTGGAACTGTTCGGGAATGACGTCGGCACGCAGCCCATAGGGCGTCAACGCCTCGGCCGTCCGAGGCCCGATACAACAGATCGTCAGACCAGCCAAGGCCCGGACATCTTTCCCCTTCTGCGCCAACCGGGCCATGAACGGCGCCACGCCGTTGACGCTGGTGAAGATCAGCCACCGGTAGCTCGACAACCGATCCAACGCACGATCCACGAGGGACCAGTCCTCGGGCGGCGCGATCTCAATGGTCGGACACATCACCGGCTCTCCCCCGTATGCGGCAATGAGGTCGGCAAACTCCGATGCCTGTGCCTTCGGTCTGGTGACGAGAACCCGCATACCGAACAGAGGCCGGCGTTCAAACCAATTTAGTTGATCACGCAGGCGGACGACCTCCCCCACCACGATCACCGTCGGCGGCTCCATCTGGGCCGCAGCCGCCTTCACCACAATGTCGCTCAAGGTACCGACCACAGTCCGTTGCGCTGCCCTCGTGCCCCAGCGAATCACGGCAACAGGGGTCGTCTCCTCCTTCCCCTCTGCGCGCAAGCAATCCACAATCTTGGGTAGGTTGGTCATCCCCATCAGAAAGACCAACGTGCCATGCGCAGTGGCCAGTCGCCTCCACTCCACGCCGCTCCGGTCCTTCGTCGGATCTTCATGGCCGGTGACGAAGGTCACCGTAGAAGCTAGGGTGCGATGGGTGACGGGAATGCCGGCGTAGGCCGGTGCGGCGATTGCCGCCGTCACGCCAGGCACCACCTCGAACGGAAGACCTGCCGCCGCCACAGCTTCCGCTTCCTCTCCGCCCCGTCCGAACACGAAGGGGTCGCCACCCTTCAGCCGCACCACGATCTTCCCTTCAGCCGCACGGTCGACCAAGAGCCGATTGATGTCCCCTTGATCACGATAGTGCCCTCGCCCCCGCCGCCCGACGTAAATTCGTTCCGCGTGGGGGAGCACGTGGTCCAGCAAGGCCTCATTGGCGAGGTAATCGTACAAAACGACATCCGCTGCCTCAAGGCATTCCTTGCCGCGCAACGTCAGCAGCTTGGGATCGCCGGGACCGGCCCCGACCAAGTAAACCGTGCCTCTACGCAGCGTCATCTCACTCACGCCCGTCCATAGATGGCATTCAAAATTTCCTCGCCGCCGTCGGCCAGTAGTCGCTCTGCCAGCTGAGTGCCCAGCTGCCGAGCCTCTGACGCATCACCCTGGATCTGATGACGAACCATTCGGCGGCCATCCACGCTGGCTACCAAACCGTCCAATGTCACCCGCTCGTCCTCTAACAGGGCATGGGCCGCGATGGGTACCTGGCACCCCCCCTCAAGGCGGTGGAGCAGCGCGCGTTCCGCGGTCACGGTGATACGTGTCGGACGATGTTCGAAGCGGGCCAACAATTCAGCCACAAACCGGTCGTCCTGACGGGCCTCAATACCGAGCGCACCCTGTGCGATAGCAGGAAGGCTGAGGTCGGTTGCCAGGTATTCCGTAATTTCCTGTTCCCATCCGAGCCGCCGCAAACCCGCAGCAGCCAGGATGATGGCATCGAACTGTCCTTCGCGCAATTTTCTCAAGCGGGTGTCCAGATTGCCGCGCAACATGTCGATGACGAAATCAGGACGACGGTGGAGCAACAGAGCCTGCCGACGCAAACTGCTGGTGCCGATGCGGGCCCCTGACGGCAACTGGTCGAGAGATCGCCCGTCTCGTGAGATGAGGGCATCACGTGGATCTTCTCGCGGCGGGACGCACAGGATGGCCAATCCTTCCGGGAGCGACGTGGGCACATCCTTCATGCTGTGGACGGCCAGGTCGATCTCCTTGTTCAAGAGAGCGTCTTCGATTTCCTTGACGAAGAGCCCCTTGCCGCCGATCTTGGCCAATGGGACATCGAGAATCTTGTCTCCTGAGGTGTGAATCTGCTTCAGAGAGATAGTGACGTCCGGTGCCAATTCTTGCAAGCGTGCCTGGACCCACTGACTCTGCTGTAGCGCAAGCTTGCTCCCTCTGGTACCAAGCACAAGCGTGGTGCGATTCATTGGTGACCGCCGCTCTTGGATGGAGCGGCAGCCTGATGCCGATCGATTTGTATACTGGTATTCATCTGCTCCTCACAACCGGTTGCGTCAACTGACGCGCCGGCCCTGTTCTTTGGAGGCCTTCGGAATCAATGGTGCCGGCTCCGGCAGACGTGCGGCGCCGTTGCCGGAGGCACCCTCGCTCGGGCGCTCCGCGTCGCCTGGTTGGGCCATGGCATAAGCCGCCGGCGGTTCCAAACTGAAAAATCGGCGGGCGGCCTCTACATATGCCGCTCCGCTGGAAGATGCAGCCTCGGCCTTGAGCGTGACCATCGTCCCATGCACGATTTTATTGATGATGGCGGAGGCCATCCCTTCCACCGCCGCTCGATCCTCGGGCGACAGGTGCGCGAGCCTGGCAAGGAGCTTTTCGACTTCGCGCCGTTTGATATCTTCCGTTCGGTTCCGCAAGGCCACAATCGTCGGCGTCACCTCCAACGATTGCAACCACTGCCCCAGGACAGCAACCTCTTTGATCACCATTTGTTCGGCCTTGGAGGCCTCCCGCAGCCGATCTTCCCGGTTCTGTTCCACCCGCATGTGTAAATCGTCGATATCGAACAGGAACGCGTCATCGATGGGCCGAACGGCGGGATCAATGTTACGGGGTACAGAAATATCGATCAGGAACATGGGACGATTCATCCGTTGCCGCATCGCCCGTTGCACGTCCTCCGCGGTGACGAGATAATGCGCAGCGCCCGTCGAGACCAGGACGATGTCAGCGCCGGCCAACTCCGTCCGGTAATCGTCGAACGGAACCGCCGTTCCGTTAAACCGCTGCGCTAATTCCAACCCATGCTGGAAGTTGCGCGTCGTGATCCGCACCTGACGGACACCGTTGGCAATGAGGTGCCGAGCCGCCAATTTGGCCATTTCGCCGGCTCCGATCAGGAGCACCGTCTTCTCGGTCAGGTTTGAAAAGATCTTTTTGGCCAGTTCCACAGCCGCATAACTCACCGAGACGGCGGTTTCAGCGATTTTCGTCTCCGTGCGAACACGCTTGGCGACGGAGATCGCCTTCTTGACGATCTTGTTGAGGAACAAGCCCGAGGCCTTATGGATCAAGGCCACCTCGAAGGCATCTTTGAGTTGTCCGAGAATTTGCGATTCGCCGACGATCATGGAATCGAGGCTGGCGGCCACTCGAAACAGGTGGGCGATGGCTCGGTCGTCGGCATGCCAATAGAGATGCGGCGTAAGGTGTTCAGAGGAGAGGGACAGGTGTGTGTCGGCCAGAAATTCCTGCACCCGACCGTATCCGTGCTCCAGGTCCTCGACCACCGCATACACTTCGACGCGGTTGCACGTCGACAGCAGCAGCCCCTCGCGCACTCCTTGATACGAACAGAGCCGCGAGAGGGCCTCCCGGAGACGACTTTCCGGAACCGCGAGCTTTTCACGGATTTCGACCGGTGCGGTTTTATGGCTCAGCCCGACGACGATCACATGCATGTCAGGACACCGACCCGTGACTCTTTATGACGACTCCGATCAGGGTGAGAATGACGCCCGCGAAGCCGATGATCGTCAGATACGCGGCCCGCTTCGCCCGCCACCCGATCGTGAGGCGGCCGACGAGCACCACGAAGTAAAACCCCCAGGTCACCATGGCCCAGGTTTGCTCGGGATTCCAGTTCACATAGGTCCCGCGAACGATCTCAGCCGAAAAGGCCCCGCTGATGATCCCCAGCGTCAGGAGCGGAAATCCCATGACGATGGACTGCTGGTTCAAATGGTCCAGATAATCGAGCGCCGGCAATTTCGCATAGAGGATATTGAACCGCTTGGACTTGAGAAGCCCGTCCTGAATGAGATACATCACACCCGCAACGAACGCGACGGCAAACCCCACCGTGCCCAACATGCTGAGGGTGACATGAACCCACAGCGTTTTAAAAACCGGTTGGAGAGTGGCGGTTCCCTCGGACCGAAACGCCGCCGCGGTCACAAGCGATACGAGGGCCAGCGGCACCATGAAAGAACCGAGCACGTGGATTTGACGGCGGAACTCGACCGCAAGAAACACCAAAATCAACATCCAAGAAAAAAAGGAGAGCGCTTCGTGGAAGGTCGGAAGCTGAGCTTGGGCACTGTCGGTCATCCTGGCAACCAACGCCACAGTGTGCGTGCCGAAGCCACCCGCGGTAATGCCCAAGGAGACTTTCGAGAGAGTTTCCGCTCGCCGGAGGAGATACGCGAGGTAACAGACCGTACTCCCGAAGTACAGCGCCATCGTAAGCAGAAAAAACCCGGACGACATCTCGCTTCCACCTCGCAACCAATCGAAACAACACTGAATTTTTGGAATTGAAAATTATATCGATGCGACAAGAATGGAGTCAAGAAAAGCATGCTCGAAAGATCGCTCCTCCCGGAATCTTGTTCATCGTCGGCGTTCCGATCGGACATCCGGACGATGTGTCGATCCGTGCCCTCACGACCTTACGAAAGGTTGCTCTCGTTGCAAGCAAAAATCCCCTCGCCACACGATCATGGCTGGAACATCATGGCCTTCATGTCACCTTAACCGCGTACGACCGGAACAATGCTGCTGAAAAGGTACCGATTCTCATCCAGCGCCTGATGCGGGGCGACCACATTGCGTTGGTGTCCGACTGCGGGATGCCGTTGGTGTTCGATCCTGGGAAGTTGCTCATCGCAGCGGCCGCCCGACATCACATTCAGATCTGCGTCATTCCCGGCCCCTCTGCCGTGACGGCAGCGGTGGTCGCGGCAGGAATGGACGGCGACGCATTTGTGTTCGAGGGGAGATGGGGCCGCAGCGGCTCACGTACGAGGATGACACGGCTCGAGGCCTTGCGTTCTGAGCCGCGCACCTTGGTGTTCTTTTTTTCGGGACAGGACCTTCGACAGATGCTGCCGTTGATCCATGACGTTCTGGGTGATCGGCGAGCGGTGTTGGTGCTGAACCTTACCAGCCCCGAAGAACAGGTCATCCGGGGCAGCCTGAGCGACTTTATCGCAACAATTCCTGGCGGCGACGACGTCCGAGCCACGCTGGTACTCGAAGGAAGGAGACGGAGGAATTGACGACCAAGGGAAGGAAGAAACGGTTAATCATCCTGTCGTTTCCGAATCATAACGCGATAGGATTGATTCTCGCGCTCTTGCGACAGAATGTCATGTCCCTCGTTGCTGACGCTCTGCGGGACGTTGCGGATGGGATCTCCCTCGTCCAAACGGACCAACAACAACTGTCCTGCCTCCATGGTTTCCAACTTCAACTTGGTTTTCACGAAGTTGTACGGACAAATCACACCGCGTAAATCCAATTCTGCGTCAGGTGGCGGAAGATTGACTGACGTCTCGGACATAAGCCTTTTGCACTCCTCGTAATAGCAGGATGATACCAAGCGCCCACACAGCGTACAACGACCTCTAGGCGATACCGAGCAAAGAAAAGCGGGGTGCCTCTTGCGAAGCACCCCGCTGAACCTACAGAGCTTGAAAAGAAACCCGAATTAGTTCAGCCCCTTTTGCAAGTTCGGCTTTGCAGCGTCGGTTCCATAGTCCGACTTGTTCTGGACCTTGGTCTCCGGAGCCACGGTCTGATAACCCCACCCTGGCTGCGGCTCGCAATTCCAGCAGGGAGCCGTCCCCGTGAATTCGCCGACACTGGTGGTAACTACGCCGCTATTGATCGTACCGGGCATCACGCCGCCGACCGGGCCACCAGTCACAGTGCCGGAGTTGGTTTCAATGCCGCGCTCGTTCGACGGGCTCGGACGCTGCCCCAATCCACCGAAACCAGCTAACTTCTCGTTACCGCGGAACAGATACACTTCGCGGACCAGCTTACGCCCAGAGCCGTAAATGCCGAGATCGGCTCTCTCGTTCGGTGCCTCAACAACCTGCACCGAGATGTCATCGCCGGCATTGAGTGACTTGATCTGGTCCAAGTTGGTGTGATTGTCGAAATACAACGTCAGTGAAGACATGGCCCCGGTTCCGGCCCGACCCTCATCGTGCGAACTTCCGCCGGTCTCCAGGTGCAATTTATGACCCGGGATGTCAATGCCCAGCACACGGCCGAAAACGGTCTCTGGCTGGGAGAGCCGTTCCATGAAAGCGTTGCGATCAAACGCCGCCGTACGGCCCGAGTTTCCGGACACATCTCCGACGCCGGCGCCGACGCCGAACCCTGACCCGGACGAGGACTGCGGCAAACGCTCTTGAGCGCCTGCAACACCCACGGAGCCGACCAAAAGCACCGCAGCTCCAAGTGCCAACACGTTACGCATGTGCTGCCTCCTTAGTGAGTTGTAAGTGATAAGAGATTGATAATGAACGGCGATGAACTAAACAGGCCATAGTAATTCCAACGCAATTTCGCGCGCACTATAGGACAAGGCCCACATCATGTCAAGAGGTTTTCGGAGCATCCATCCACATATAGTGTTCTATGACGTTGGCTGCCACTCCTCCCGGTCCATACCTTGCTCCGTTGCCTGATCACGCAGCTCTTCTTGATGGGAGATGAATCGCGCTAGACGATGGTGCCCAGAGGGAGGGTCGAACTCCCACTCTCTTGCGAGAACCGGATTTTGAGTCCGGCGCGTCTGCCAGTTCCGCCATCCGGGCACGTGTGCATCAAATTGTGATCCGAAACCTGAATCTCGGAGATAAGGACGCCATTTCTAACATGAAGCCTCGCAAGGGTCAATCGGCTGCTTCATCTCTCGCGCTCTTTTCTTCTCAAAACATCCTTTGTTAGAATGCGCCTTCGTTTTCAGACAACGACGAGATTCCAGCGAGGAGGGAAGTATGGCGGAAGTGCAGTGCGTCACATGCGGACAAACCGGCGAAGCCATTACAGGCATGCTGTTCCTAGGCAAATTGGAGGCCGAGATCAAGTCTAAGGTCTGCCAAGCCTGCTGGAAAAAATGGGAAGGCATGCGCGTGATGGTCATTAACGAATATCAGGTCAACCTGGGCGACGAAAGCGGTCGCGAACTCGTGAAGAAGCAGATGAAGGCCTTTCTGAAATTGGGGGAGCAGGCTGACACCTCGAAACTGGATCAAAACTATCGGCCGGCCGGATCATAACGCACGACAGCACCCCTGTGCCTCTTCGGCCATCGAATTCATTGACACTCGAATTTACGAAGTGCTAAAGTGCGCTATTCACGAGGGTTTTGAAAGAGCGCACGCAAGGACTATCTTGCCGTGATCACGCAAATGCAGGTCAAGGGGTTGATCTTCGACCCCTACAATAACGCCTATATCGTGGTGCTGCGAGACGAAGACAACTCGGATATGCTCCCGATTTGGGTGGGAAAATCCGAAGCCAGCGTCATCGGACTGGCTTTGGAAAGCGTCACGGCGCCACGACCCATGACCCATGATTTGATGAAGTCCTTCTTGGAAACCTTCGATGCCAAAGTGATCAGCGTCGTCATCACGGATCTGAACGACAATACCTACTACGCCAAAATCCATCTGATGTACGAAGACTCGGAGTACGCCGTCGACTCGCGGCCCAGCGATGCAGTCGCGCTGGCCCTCCGGACCCAGGCGCCGATTTTTGCGAGCGAGAAGGTCATCAAGAAACAATCGTCTGAAGAACTCGAACAGTGGCTTGAGAACCTCAAACCAGAAGACTTCGGCAAACTGGATAGTTGACGATGGAATCGGCCACTCCCAACCAGGCCTCTGAACTCGTGGCGCTTACCGTTGCGCAAGTACTCGACGACGGAAATACCGACACACGCATCGTCGTGCTCAAGAGCCATGACGGAACCGTCACGCTTCCAATTTGGGTTGGTTCGGCCGAGGGCAATGCCATCCGTCTGGCCATGGAACGGGTCGTCACTCCCCGCCCCATGAGCCATGACCTCATCAGAAGTTTCGCCGGCCACCTTGGCGTCCGCATTGAGCGAGTCATCATCACCGACGTAAAGGGTAGCACCTATTACGCCAGCGTCGCCTGTGCCTCGAAGGGTCTGCATCGAACCCTTGATGCCCGGCCCAGTGATGCGATTGCCTTAGCACTCCGTGCCGAATGCCCGATCTATGCGACACAGGATGTGCTCAATCGACGAACCGCTGTGCACTTGGACGCCTGGGTCAACAAGCTGGATCCCAAGAATATCGAACCCCAACAAGCGTGAGGCCTGACGCCGCGCGCACAAGACCCGTTCAGGAGTAGATGGAGATCATGACAAAAACGTATCTAGAGAAGCCGGCAGATGTGAAACGGAAATGGTTCCTGGTGGATGCTGAAGGGAAGACGCTCGGTCGGCTTGCGGCCAAAGTCGCGAGCGTGCTGCGCGGCAAACATAAACCGACCTTTACGCCCCACGTCGACACCGGCGATCACGTCGTCATCGTCAACGCTGAAAAGGTGCGGCTGACCGGGAACAAGATGGAAAACAAGACCTACTCCTACCATACGGGCTACCCAGGGGGCCTGAAGACCTTGACGGCCGAGCACATCCATAAGAAACAGCCGACGGAGCTGTTGACCAGAGCGATCAAAGGCATGTTGCCCAAGACTCCCCTTGGCAACCACATGGCCAAGAAGCTGCGCGTCTACGCGGGCGCCACGCATCCTCACCAAGCGCAGCAACTGGAACCCCTTTCGTTGTGACCATTATCCTGTGAGTTTGAGGACTGAAGGAGACAGCCGAATATGGCAGCACTGACACAGTATGCAACCGGGAAGAGAAAGAGCGCGATTGCCCGCGCGTGGGTAACCGCCGCCGCCGGCGACATCGTCGTAAACGAAAAACCACTCGAAACGGCATTTCCACGCCAAACCTTGCGGAACGTGATTCAGTTTCCGTTTGAGTTGGCCGGAGTGGCGGGAAAATATTCCGTGCGAGCGACCGTGTATGGCGGCGGTCCCGCCGGTCAAGCCGGTGCGTTGCGACACGCGATTTCGAAGGCGCTTGTCGTCATGAGCGCCGCCTTCCGCGGCCCCCTCAAGAAGGAAGGCCTCCTCACCCGCGACTCGCGCGTGAAGGAACGTAAAAAGTACGGCCAAAAGGGCGCCAGAAAGCGCTTCCAATACTCGAAGCGCTAGCACAGGCTTGGGGCACAGGGCTCAAAAGGGAAGGCTCCGCAGCCTTCCCTTTTTTTATGCGTGTCGACGAAGGGGTCCAGATCGGTTCGTGAGCTGTCAGGAGGAGGTCTATGGCACTGGTACGAGTAGCGGTGGCAGGAGCGAGTGGATACACGGGCGCCGAATTGGTTCGACTCTTATCCCAGCATCCCCATGTCACCCTGACGGCGGTGACTTCGGAAAAATCGGCCGGAATATCCGTGTCGTCGGTCTATCCGCACTTGCAGGGGATCGTCCCACTCACCTTCGAGGCTCTGGAGCCCAAAGCCTTGGCCGAGCGGGCCGACGTGCTCTTCCTCGCCTTGCCCCACACCAAATCCATGGGTCCGGTCGCAAGTTGTCTCCAAGCGGGTAAACGGGTCATCGACCTCAGTGCGGACTTCCGATTGAAAGATCCGCAGGTCTATGAAACCTGGTACCAGACTGCCCATACCCATCCAGATTTCATTCAGCAGGCTGTCTACGGACTGCCGGAGCTGCACCGCTCCGCGATCACACAGGCACGTCTCGTGGCCTCACCGGGTTGTTACCCGACGGCAGCCATTCTGCAATTGGCACCGCTGGTCGCGCACGGCCTGGTGGCGCAGGACTCCATCGTGATCGATGCAAAATCGGGAATTTCCGGTGCCGGAAGAAGCCCGGCGCTCCCCTACCATTTCCCGGAAGCGCACGAATCGTTGGAGCCCTACAAGATCGGTCGGCACCGCCACATCCCTGAGATCGAACAGGAATTGGGCGGTTTGGACCGTACCAAGGCCCCCGGCGGCATAACAGTGGCCTTCACTCCGCATTTGGTTCCCATGAATCGAGGAATCCTCAGCACCGCCTATGCACGTGTGAAGGGCACGATCGACCTGCCGGCTCTAAGGGCCCTTTATCGTGATTTCTACAAGGGCGAGCGATTCGTGCGCTTGCTTGACACCGCCATGCCGAACCCGCGCCATGTGCGTGGAGCCAACTACTGCGATCTGGCCGTGCACGCCGATACGCGCGCCGGCTGGGTAGTGACGGTGGCGGCGCTCGACAACTTGATCAAGGGCGCAGCGGGACAGGCGATCCAAGCCATGAATCTCATGCTCGGGTACCCGGAAGAGGCAGGATTGCTGTCGCCTGGCGTGTATCCCTGAGCGCTGATGTCATTCACGCGTCGGACACAAGCCAAAGGACGATCCATGCAGACCATCGCTGGGGGCATTACGGCGCCCCACGGATTTCTCGCAGCCGGCATCTACGCAGGCATCAAGAAGCAGGAGAAGCGACAGCTCGACCTGGCACTGCTGGTCTCGGAACAGACCGGCCCCATGGCTGGAGTCTTCACCACGAACCGCGTCGCTGCAGCGCCGGTGCTGCTGGACCGCCTGCATTTGAAAAAGGGCCTTGGGCGAGCCATCTTCGTCAATAGCGGCAACGCGAATGCCTGCACGGGTGAGCCTGGCCTTCGCGCTGCCAAGGAGATGGCGCAGCTTGTTGCGAAAGCTCTCGACACGGCGTCCCATACCATCTTCGTCGGCTCTACCGGCGTCATCGGCCAGCCGCTGCCGATCGATCGCATCGTGACATCCTTCCCCTCCCTTCTCACCCGCCTCTCGCGACGAGGCGGACGGGACGCAGCACGGGCCATCATGACCACCGACCTCAAACCCAAGGAAACGGCCGTTCGCGCGCGACTGGGCGGACGCCTGGTCACAGTCGGCGGCATGGCTAAGGGATCGGGCATGATCCATCCCAACATGGCCACGATGCTGGCCTATGTCACCACCGACGCCGTCATCGAACAGCCGTTGCTTCAACTGGCGCTTCGGCGAGCCGTCAACCAGTCTTTCAACTGCATCACCGTCGACGGGGACACCAGCACGAACGACACCGTCTTGTGCTTGGCCAACGGCGTGGCAGGCAATCGCCCGCTCCTGCGCGACACCCAAGACTTTGACACCTTCTGCGCCATGATCGAGGCCGTTTGCCGAACCTTGGCGCTCAAGATTTGTTGGGACGGCGAAGGTGTCACCAAGGTGGTGCAGGTCAAGGTGGCCGGCGCACGAACCATCAAGGCCGCGAAGCAGGTGGCCCAGACGGTCGCCACATCAAATCTTGTCAAGACGGCACTGTTCGGCGGTGACGCCAACTGGGGGCGGGTAATGGCGGCATTGGGCCGCGCCGGGGTGGCCATCGATCCGAATCTGGTCAGCCTTGACTTCGGCGGGGTTCCCATGGTGCGGCAGGGCCAGGGGCTGGGCGTCGAGGCGGAACGGCGCCTGAGCAAAGTCTTTCGGGCACGCGAGTTCACGATCCACATCGACCTGGGTCAAGGCAAGGCCGAAGCCCACATGTGGACGACGGACCTCTCGTATGACTACGTTCGGATTAATGCGAGTTACCGATCATAAAGATCGCGGGCACGGTTGCAATGCCAGGTGGATTGTGCTAGCGTCCATGCGTTTCCGGGCAGTGAACGGTTCGTCCCATCGTTCGTTGCGACAGGCAGTAGTCAGGGACATCTCGTCTAAATCCACACCAGCGTGATGCGCACGCTGCGCAGCCTGAGAATAAGGGGGCATGCCCCCTCGCCGTCGGCGTTGCCTCGGCGCTCTGCGGGCTTCGGAGGGAGGTGAAGGTATGGGAGTTGTTGCGATCAAAGAACTATTGGAAGCGGGTGTCCACTTCGGGCACCAGACCAACCGCTGGAATCCGAAGATGAAGCGATTCCTGTTCGGTGAACGAAACGGCGTCTATATCATCGACTTGCAGCAGACGGTCGAGCGCTTGGAACAGGCCTATGCCTTTGCACGCGACACCGTGGCGGCCGGTGAATCCGTCTTGTTCGTCGGCACGAAGCGGCAAGCCGCGGAAATCCTCGAAGAGGAAGCCAAGCGCGCCAACCAGTTCTACATCAATCAGCGCTGGTTGGGCGGCATGCTCACCAATTTCCAGACCATCCGCCGCAGCATCGACAAAATGAAAAAGATGGAGGCGACCCTCGCCGATCCGTCTCACCAGGGGCATACGAAAAAAGAACTGGGGCAGATGCAGAAGGAAGTCGTGAAGCTCCAGAAGAACCTGTCCGGCATTCGGAACATGCGCGCCCTCCCCGGTGCCGTGTTCGTACTGGATACCAGGATCGAGCACATTGCCGTCCTCGAGGCCAGCCGCCTCGAGATTCCGGTCATCGCCATTGTGGACTCGAATTGCGACCCCGATCACATCCAGTTCCCGATTCCCGGCAACGACGATGCGATCCGTTCCATCAAGCTGATCATTTCCAAGATAGCGGACGCCTGCCTGGAGGGGGCGCACCTCCGAACGCAACAGGAAGAGACCGAGTTTGCAGCGGCTCAGGCTCAAACCCCTGGAGGTAAACCGGCCGGGAACCTAGCCGGCGTCTCGGCGGCATCCTAAGCGCCCCAGGGCAGCATGTTCTATTCGATTCAATTGAGGAGTCCATGGCAAGTTTAAGTGAGCTCGTGAAAGAATTGCGTGAGAAGACCGGCGCCGGCATTCTGGATTGTCAGAAAGCATTGTCGGAAAACGGAAACAGCATCGAAAAGGCGATCGACTACCTGCGACAGAAGGGTTTGGCCGCTGCGCAAAAGAAAGCCGGTCGGGAAACCAACCAGGGTTTGATCCATGCCTATATCCATGCCGGAGGCAAGATCGGCGTCCTCATCGAGGTCAATTGCGAAACCGATTTCGTGGCCCGGAACGAAGGCTTCAAGGCCTTTGTGAACGACCTGGCCTTGCAAGTGGCGGCCTCGAGCCCCTCCTACGTCCGACGGGAAGAAATCCCCGCAGCCGTGGTCGACAAGGAACGCAGCATCTACGAAGGCCAAGCGAAGGAACTGGGTAAACCGCCGGCGGCATGGCCGAAGATCGTCGAAGGAAAGCTGGAGAAGTTTTACCAAGAGAACTGCCTACTCGAGCAAGCGTTCATCAAGGATCCGGCCATTACGATCAAGGACCTCCTGGCGCAGCAAATCGCCAAGATCGGTGAGAACATGAACATCCGCCGGTTTACGCGCTTCCAACTAGGCCAAGCATGACTGCTGCCCGATACCGCCGCATTCTGCTGAAAGTCAGCGGGGAAATGTTGGCCGGTGAGCAGGGCTATGGCATCCAACCTTCGATCCTCGAAGGCCTGGCGGAAGAGATCGCCGATGTCGTGGCCATGGACGTGGAAGTGGCCGTCGTCATCGGCGGCGGAAATATTTTCCGCGGTTTGGCCGCGAGCGCGCGAGGGATGGAGCGGGCCTCCGCCGACTACATGGGCATGTTGGCGACCGTGTTGAACGCCCTGGCACTGCAGAATGCCCTCGAGAGCAAAGGGGTCAGCACCCGTGTCCAGTCGGCGATCGAAATGCGGCAACTGGCGGAGGGATACATCCGGCGCCGTGCCATCCGCCATCTTGAGAAGAAGCGCGTGGTGATTTTCGCCGGCGGAACCGGAAACCCCTATTTCTCGACCGACACGGCTGCGTCGCTCCGCGCCATGGAAATCGGAGCGCAAGTCATCATGAAGGGCACTAAGGTCGATGGCATCTACGACAGCGACCCGGTTCAGAACCCACAGGCCAAGAAGTACAACGAGATCCCCTTTCTTTCGATTCTCAACCAGAATCTGAAGGTGATGGACTCGACGGCGATCAGCCTCTGCATGGACAACCGGCTCCCGCTGATCGTGTTCAATCTCAAGGAGAAGGGTAACTTCAAGAAGGTCGTTCAAGGGGATCCGATCGGTACGCTGGTGACGGTAGGAAGCCGCTAAGGAGAGGGCGATGTCGACGGCACAGGCGGTCAAGCAAAAGGTGACGGAAAAAATGGAGCACGCGCTTGAGCACCTGAAGCGCGACTTGGCCGGACTGCGAACCGGACGCGCGTCGGTCGCGCTGCTCGACGGAATCAAGGTCGACTACTACGGCACCTTGACGCCTTTGAAACAGGTGGCCAATATCGCCACGCCGGAGGCGCGCCTCATCACGATCCAACCGTGGGAGCAGAACCTGATCCGTGAAGTGGAAAAAGCCATCCAGACGTCGGACCTCGGGTTGACCCCGTCCAATGACGGCAAGTTGATCCGCATCCCTTTGCCGCCCCTGACCGAAGAGCGTCGGAAAGACCTCATCAAGGTTGCCAAGAAACACGCGGAAGAAATGAAGGTGCAGATCCGCGGCTTCCGTCGAGACGGAAACGAAGAACTCAAGAAGCTGCAGAAAGACGCGAAGCTCACCGAGGATGAATTGCGCAAGTCGGAGACCGAGATCCAAAAGCTGACCGACCAGTTCGTCCAAAAAATCGACGAAGTCATGAAGAAGAAGGAAAGCGAAATCCTCGAAGTCTAGCCTCCTTTCACCGCCGCGACCACCCGCGTGCAGAACCCCACACCTACTCTCCCAACCTCCGTCACCATTGATCTGGGGGCCCTCGCCCACAACCTGGCCCAAGTGCGACAGCGTGCCCCTAGGAGCGAGGTGTTAGCCGTCGTCAAGGCTGATGCCTACGGCCACGGCGCCCTTGAGATCACGCGCGCGCTACACCACCTGGGCGTGCGACGGTTCGGCGTGGCCACGATCGACGAAGGCATCAGCCTCCGTGAGGCCGGCATCTTGGATTCCATCCTGGTCATGGGGCCGACCGTCGCCGCGCAGTTCCCCGACCTCATCGCTCATCAGCTCACCCCGGTGCTCTACCGCGCGGACCTGATCCGAAGCTTTGCAGCCGCCGTCGGATTCTCCGACTCAGGCTACACGGTGCATGTTAAAGTGGACACGGGCATGGGCCGCTTGGGAATCGCCCCCGAAGAACTGGCCACGCTGGTCGCCGCGACGGAGTTCCAGAGTCCGCTCCGCCTCGGAGGCCTCATGACGCACTTGGCCGATGCCGACAATTATGACGCCACGGAAACCGAAGCCCAGCTCGCACGCTTTCAAGCGGCATTGACGATCCTGCACCAGTCCGGAACTCCCTGTCCGCTGATCCACGCCGCCAACAGCGCCGCGATCATCCGGTTTCCCAAGGCCCATTATTCACTCGTGCGACCGGGCATCATGCTCTACGGCTACCACACCATTGCCGATGCGGGCTCGGCTCCCGAATTACACCCCATCCTCACCTGGAGAGCGACTATCGCCCACCTTCGCACCCTACAGGTCGGCGACAGCGTCAGTTACAATCGCACCTTTATCGCGTCACGTCGCACGCGCATCGCCGTCCTGCCGGTGGGATATGCCGACGGATACAATCGGCTCCTCTCGAACAAGGCCTCGGTACTAATCAACGGCCGACGCGTGCCCGTAGTCGGTCGAATCTGCATGGATATGACCATGGTCGACGTCACCGACATTCCCGGCGTGGAAATCGGACAGGAAGCCGTCCTGATCGGAACACAAGGCGAGCAACGGATCACGGCGACAGACCTCGCCGCATGGCAGGAGACCATTTCCTATGAAGTGCTCTGCGCCATCGGTCCTCGCGTCATGCGTCGGTATCGATCAGATCCTGGCGACAACCGGGAACAGAGTCCGAGAACGGGCGATTGAGCCACGCCCAAGAGCAGCCATAAGGAGCAAATGCTTCATGCGATGAAACCTACGATCTCCTCATGGTGCGGCATAGCGTTTCTTGGAATGGGCTGCGTCGCCGGCGCGACGGCGGCTTCGCCCGATACGCCCCATCATGCGCCACCTGCTGTCTCGCATGTGGGCATTCAGATTCCGATCCCCCTGGCTCCCCTTGCCGGCCTCTACGCAGGCCTGCACCAACCGGGTTCGGCCTCTCGACCTGACGGCCGCGAGTGGGTTTCCTTGGGAGGAGGCACGGGGTTCTTGAAATATCGCCTCTGGCCCGGAGACCATGCCGCCACCATTGCCGAAAACCGGCTCTCGTCGCAGGCATCGGTGCCGTTCGGCGTGGAGTATGCCAAGCAGGTGAACGGGACAATCACGCCCATCGCGGAATGTGGGCAAAGAGCTACGGCAGCCGGAGCCGGTCAATTATTCGTGCAATACGCCACCGGCTTTACGCAAGGACGCAACTACACCCTCGTGCCGTCCAGCACCATCACGGCCGTCGATCCGAAGCAGCCCTGCCTCCTCTCGACCCAAGGGGTCGATGCCGCGCCCCTGATGGCGCGGATCTATCGGAGCGACCTGCAATTACAGTTGCAAGCCACCGATCGAAAGGCCGGAGCGCTCGGCAACATGAAACCAGCCATGTCCCGCGTCTGGGCGGATTTCCAGGAGCCTCTGTTGCTCAACAAGGACCAGGCCCTCTGGCTACTGCTGAATCCGGAATCCGTCGGAACGGGCGGCATCACGACGGTCTCAGACAACCTAGCGGCAACCTTCGGCATCACCGCCAGGCCGACGGTCGTCCGTGGCTCCAAATCATCAACCAGAAGCCTTTCCCTGCCCGACCCGCAGGATCGATGGAGAGACGAAGGATTCCACGTCTCATTCCCGGTGGAAGTCCCGATTGAGGAAGCCAATCAACGGTTGCGCGAAACGGTCGTCGGCCGGCAGTGGTCGCTGGGCATCGGCGTCATCAAGGTCACCGACGCCACACTTTATCCGGTGGGCTCACAGCTGGGGGTCGAACTGGTGCTGCGGGGGCTCTTACCGTTGACGGTGCACCTCCAAGGCACACCGATCTACGATGAGGCGCGGGGTGACATTGTCTTTCGAGATTTCAATTACCGCCTCGCGGAGCGGACACCGGCCACCGACCTCGCAGAAGAGTGGTTGCACGACTTTCTGCGCGACGAACTGGCCGGACGGCTGGCGATTCCCATTCGCGACGAGCTGGACCTCATGCGCCAGGCGCTGGAGGAGGGATTGAATCGCGATTTGAGCGGAGGCCACCTGCAGGGGACGGTGCAGACGCTTTCACTGGAGGAAGTGGCGGTTCAGGCAAAGATGTTGTCGATTCGTTTCAAAACCGACGGCAGCCTTCGGTATGTCGTCCATGCGAACGCCATCGCCCCCTAGATCGACTGACCCCATTACCGCTTCAATTTTCGCTTCAGGCGCGACTCGACGCTTGCCACCTTGCCCTCGATCCTTCCCTTGGCGCCCTTACGATAATCGACCTTGATGCTGCAGGAGATGCGGTTACAGTCTTTCTTCATGCGGGCGTAGCATTGCTGCACGACCGCAAACACCTCGTCCCACTCCCCTTCCAACACGGTCCCCATCGGGTTCAACCGGTACGCCACGCCGCTCTTGTCGATAATGTCCAGGGAGCGCGCGACATATTTGCCGACACTTTCGCCCTTGCCCAAAGGCGACATGCTGAATTCCAGTAGCACCATACTCGCCGAACTCCTTTCCTACGTCGTGGATGCAGGCGTGGCGGCTGCCTGCTGACCGGCTCGGTAGTCCAACCAGACCTTGGGATACTGCACCTTGCCCAGAAACCGAAACCCGTCCAGCGCCTCATGGAGCATGGCCCGACGCTTCTCCGCATCCGGCTCGTTGGCCTTGCACTGCTCGCGCAGCTTCCCGAGCCACTCGACGAAAGCCGCGAACTCGCCGTCCAGAATGCGTTCCAAATCTTCCTTCATGAAGCCGGACAACGCCGGTGCTTGCCCGCTCGTGCTGATCGCCACCCGCAAGTGCCCGCAGGCGACCACGGCCGGCATGACCACGTTCGACAGTTCGGGCTGGTCGATGGACCAGACGAGAAACCGTTGCGCCCGGGCCAAGGTGATCAACGCATGCGCCAACTCACGATCACCACGGATCGTGTTCAGCACCAAAATCACACTCTCCAAGTCGTTGGCACGAAAGTGCCGGCCGCGATGGATGATCTTCGCGGACGCCGCTAACTTGCGGAGCGCATCGTTCAACGTCGGGTTGATGACCGTGACCTTGGCGCCGGCCTCCAACAGTCGTTGCGCCTTCTCCGCCGCCTCATCGTCGCCGCCGATGACCACGACCGGCCATCCTCGCACATCGAGTGAAATTTGAAATCCAGAATTTGCAGCCATCGTCCTGATCCTCCCACAAGCCGCTCAGCGGAAAGCCCGTATCATACAACAGGCGATTTCTGAGGGTAAACCCGCTTGCGCCATTCCCCTTTGCCTCTGGAGCTGGGTATAATGCGCGCGCGGGCGGACGCAAGGGTTCGTGCCGTCGACGGTGCAAGCAAAAGGAGCGACTGGTGGGTGGATATACAGGACGATCCCTGGCCATGGCCGGAGGGATCATCGGCATCGCGGCCTTGGCCGCCTACTTCGGCATCGCCCATATCGGAGAACCGGACCAAGGCGGCGGGTCCATCGCCGGGGAAGTCACGATCGCCCCGAACCTGGCCGATCAGGTCAAGCCGACGGACACATTATTCGTGATCGTGCGACGGCCGAGCGGTCCTCCCCGTCCGATCGCCGCGAAACGGATCGACGCCCCGAGATTTCCGGTTCAGTTCGAAATCACCAATGCGGATGTCATGGTGCAGGGAACCGAACTCAAAGGCATGGTGGACGTGATCGCACGCGTGGACCGGGACGGCCAAGCCGGTCAACCGCAACCGGGCGATATGGAGGGGCGTTACGCTAAAAACCCGACGTTGCCGGGCGGACGTGACGTGAACATTACGATCGACAAGTTGTACTAGGAGTCGCTAGGTCTCCGCCGGGTCAGCGTCCAACTCCATGTTCCAGTAGAGATAGTCTCTCCAGCTTTCCGGCGTATTCCGGATGCCGATAGTGATGGTGACGGTGGGGCTCCAGCGCGGTTTCACGGGCTTTTTGATCAGCCGCATGTTGGCTTCATCGGGCGTACGCCCGCTCTTGCGGTTGTTGCAGCGCCAACAGGCAGTGACGATGTTTTCCCACGTTTTCCGGCCGCCCTTCGCGATGGGCACCACATGGTCGAAGGTCAGCTCCTCGGTGCGGAATTTGTGACTGCAGTATTGGCAACGGTACCCGTCGCGCGTGAAGATGTTGATGCGGGAAAATTTGACGGCCCGATGGCTGTCCTTCAGCTTTACAAGCTTGAGCAATCGCATGACGGAGGGAAGCTTGATCGAGAGGGAAACGCCGTGGATCTGGCGATCGTAGACTTCAAGGACCTCGACCTTCCCCTGCCAGAGCAGGGTGATGGCCTTCTGCCAGTGCAGGACACGCAACGGTTCATAGGTGGAGTTGAGCAACAGGGTGAGTTCCATAGCGGCTCCGCGTTTCTCCTATGAGTGCAGTGATATGACGGTCGACACAAAGACTGGCGGCGCGGCTTCCTTCCCTACAAAGAATCTCCCACATTAATGCCATATGTCGCCAATAAAATCAAGCGCTTAGGACCTGCTCGCACCATGGACCCAATATCTGACCAGACCGAATCAGCCTGTGCTTCGCAGAAGGGCCCACTCGATATGGACGGCGGCTACATTACCGTCGCACAGGTCGATCAAGTTCCACCCGGCACCTGCCGCACCGTGGAAGTCGAAGGCATCGCCCTCGCGCTCTGCAATGTGAACGGAACCTTTTGGGCGGTAGACAACGCCTGTCCGCATGCCGGCGGACCGTTGGGAGAAGGCAGGGTCGTGGGCGAATCGGTCCGTTGTCCCTGGCATGGATGGCGTTTCAACCTCAGAACCGGCGAACGTCCGGAGAATCCGGAGATTCGTGTCGCCTGTGTCGAGGTGCGGGTGGAAGACGGCAACGTGCAGGTGAAGGTTCCGATCACATTGTAGACAGGCCCGGAACAGCGCCGGCAGGAGGGGCGCTCCGCCCAGGTCCCCGATCCGGCCCCTCCGGCATCAGGCCGTCCGCCGGAAGCGACGCGGCGTTCACCCGTTTGGTTACCAGGTCCACGTGCCAGATGAATTCCCGCTCGAACCACTGCGTCGTCCCCTGTTCACGCATGTAGATCCGTACCTCATAGCGCTGCCCCTCTTGCTTGATGACCTGCCACTCCCCAAGTCGAAGGCCGAGGTTCCGTTCCTTCTGAAGGCGAACCCGTTCGTTGAACGCCTGGAGAATCGTGGGGTATCCCGCTGCGCGATGGGTCTGCACCAGGGCCAACGCTTCCGCCGCTTGCGGGTCCAAGACCGGATTGATGGTCGGAGGCTTCATCCACCAATAGAGAAACACCCCGCCGATCAGGAGCAGCAGGATTCCGTAATGTAGGACTTTACTCATGAACAAAACCTGTCATCGTCGTCGATCGTCAAAGTCGGCCATCATAAGTGGCGGCCGAGGCACTGTCAATGTAACCGGCGGAGGCCTCCGTGCTTGACAATGCCGCGCGGCGCTGTGGTACAAGTACCGGTCATCCATGCGAACTAAACGGAGCACCAGCCGTCGATGAAGGTCTTCTTTTACGCAGATAACTTGAATCCTTCACAACTCAAGCGTCGGGCCCCCGAACACAAGTTCTTGTTCACGGCCTATCTCCCCGATCACAACATCCGGTTTTGTCGATGGTCGACGCAGTGGCGTTGCGGGTTGGCCAGCGTCGTTCCCTCTCCCGGCGAAAAGGTCTGGGGCGCCGTCTTCGAAATTACCGACGAAGATCTCAAACTGGCCGACGAATTCGAGGGGGATGTCCCGGAAGGAGCCTACCGCCATCTGCCCGTCACCGTCGTGACGGAGGAAGGCGAAAAGCTGCTGGTCACCACCCACGCGGCGGCGCCCATCGGAAAGTTCAAGCCGAAGGAACACTACATCGATTGGGTCCTCAAGGGGCTCAAGCACTGGAAATTGCCTGAAGAATGCATCGAGGAATGGCAAGCCTATAAGCCGCAGTAGCCCACCCGCTCGTCGGCAACCATCCATTCATTCACATAGAGGTCACCATGCCGAAACCGAAATATCACATTCTCGTGTGCACCAACGCCCGCCCACCCGGTCATCCGAAACCGTCTTGTGGCGCACAGGGGTCAGCCCAGCTCCTGATGGCCTTCAATATGGGACTTATGCAGCGCGGCATCATGCCAGGCGAAGTGCTCGTGACCGGATCTTCTTGCCTGGGCCCTTGCGAACAGGGGCCGACGGTCGTCGTGTACCCCGAGGGCACCTGGTATTCCAAGGTGACCGAAGCCGACGTGGCCACCATTCTCGATGAGCATATCAAGGGCGGCAAACCGGCCCAGCAACTGAACCCCGACGCCGTCTGGGGCTAGGACCGCGCAAGCCCGTTCACGACCGTGGCACATTCGACACCCCATGAACACAAAGCCCATGCACCTCGCAGCATCGGGTGCATGGTCATCACCTGCAGCGATACGCGGACACCCGACACCGACGGAAGCGGCCGATTGATCAAGGACCTGCTGCAACAGCAAGGGCACCAGATCGTGGCCTATCACCTGGTGAAGGACGAACCGGCCGACATCACCGCACGCATCCGCGAAGCCCTACAGAGCGACGCGATTCAGGCCATTATCGTCAATGGCGGAACGGGCATTTCCCGGCGCGATTCGACGTTCGAAGCGGTGGATGGATTGTTGGAAAAACGATTGGATGGGTTCGGCGAGATCTTCCGTTACCTGACCTACCAAGACATCGGATCGCCGGCCATCATGACACGGGCGACCGCCGGCATCGTGAAGGGCCGCATTCTCTTCTCCACCCCCGGTTCAGAAAATGCCGTGCGTCTGGCGATGGAGAAACTCATCCTTCCCGAACTCGGGCACCTCGTCAAAGAACTGACTAAGTAGCGGCCGTCCAGCACGGTCACGGGACGATGGTGGACGGCCCTTTTCATCATCAGTCAGTCTTGCCCGATCTTCGGCTCGGAATACCCCTGATTCGTCGAAATCTTTGACTGGGCGTACCGCTTGTAGAACAACAGCAGATCCCGCACGGACACCACCCCTACCACCGATCCTCCCTTCGTCACGGCCAAGTGGCGGACGCCGAGATCACCCATCATATCCTGGGCATCATCGACCGAACTGTTACTCTCGATGGTGCAGAGCGGCGTACTCATGATCTTGTCGACGGTGAGCTTGCCCAGGTCCTTGTTGCCCGCCAGCGCCTTCCGTACCACATCCGTGTCCGTCACGATGCCGACGTGGTTCTTCCCGCGCTTGATCAACAGCGCCCCGACACGCAGGTCGCGCATTTTCTTGGCCGCGCCGCGAATCGAGGTAGAAGGCCCCACGCTTTTCGGACTCTTGTTCATGATCTGCGCAACTGTCGCCATGTCATATTCCTTTCTCTCGATAAAGACGAATCAATGAAGCAACGGTGATCCTACACGCTCAGCACGATCTTACCAAAAAACGTTCGCCCGAGGAGATACTCCTGAGCGGCGCGGGCCTCCGCCAGCGGAAACACACGATCGATCACGGGCCGCAATTTCCCCACGCCGACCAGCCTAGCCGCCTTAAGCAGTTCGCCCTGAGATCCCATATACGATCCCTTGATGGTGAGTTGCCGCGAGTACACATAGCGCAGGTTCAGCGCCACATCCGGGCCCGTCGTCGCCCCGCAGGTGATCAACCGACCGCCCTTCGCCAGGGAATCCACGCACTGCGCCCACACGTCCGGCCCGATATGTTCGATCACCACATCCACGCCACGGCGATGGGTCAGCTCCCGCACCCGCTGATTCACCTGCTCGCGTGAGTGATTGATCACCTCGTCGGCGCCGAGCGCCTTCGCCTTGGCGACCTTGTCGTCGCTGCCCACGGTGGTGATGACCCTGGCGCCGGCCAATTTGGCCATCTGCAGCGCCATATGTCCCACCCCGCTGCCGGCGCCCATGACCAAGACCTCTTCGCCCGGCCGCACCTCGGCCAGCGCGAACAGCATATGCCAAGCCGTGACCGACACCAGCGGAAAGGCTGCGGCCTGCTCGAACGAGAGATCCCCTGGAATGGGAAAGACGCTTCGCGCCGGCACCTTGACGTACTCCGCATACCCGCCATGGCACATGGCTCCGATCAATCCATATGCGCGGCACCTGTTGTCCTGCCCGGCGAGACAGTGCTCGCAATGCCCGCAGCCGACGCCGGGAGACACGTAGACCCGGTCGCCCACCGCCGCCTGCGCGGCATGGTCACCCACCTGTTCAACGATCCCCGCAATGTCCGAACCGGAGATGTGCGGGAGCGGCATAGGATAGGCCGGGCTCCCCTGCCTGATCCAGACATCGAGATGGTTCAGCGCGCAGGCCTTCACTCGGACCAGCACCTCATGCGGGCCGATCGTCGGCGTGGGCATTTCTTGATATTGCAATTTGCCCGGCCCACCATGCTCGTGAAACACGACCGCGTTCATCGTCACCCACCTTGCGGCACACCGCTAAAACGTCAGGGCCCCTTCCACCACCATCACCGCCTGTCCCCCGACCCGCACTCCCTGAATCATATCGTCGTCGGAATCGACCTGAATCAAGATACGCGAGGGTCGATCGATCTCGTATCCCTGCTCGGCGGTGATCTCGCTCACCGGCCCGATGTCCACCACTCCCTGTTGCACTAAGTAGGCACCCAAGGCCCCGCTAGCGCTGCCGGTGGCAGGATCTTCCACGATACCGATCATCGGCGCGAACATCCTGGTGTGCACGGTGGACGTCTGCTCCACCGTCATCGTGCTGAACACCATGATGCCGTTCGCTCCATACTGTTGGGACAATTCGGCAATGGCGGCCACATCGGGCACGATCGACCGCACCGCCGTGAGTGTCCGCACCGGCACGATGATGACGGGCAACCCCGTGGAGACTACCTGAACGGGAACGCGTGTCTCGGTGATCAGGGCCTTCGTAATCCCCAAAGAGCGCGCGATGGAGAACAACGCCTCCGGCTCATCGATCACGTCGAGAAATTGAGGCGTCGGCTGCGACATCACCACGCGTTCCACCACGCCGCTGCGGGCATGGATCTCGACTGGAAAGAGCCCCAAGTTGCATTCCTGCATCACCGTCGTCACCGGCTCCTTGAGCGCCAAGCGCTTCAAGGTGCCAAGGACGAAGAAGGTGCCGATCACCGGATGACCGGCAAAGGGAATTTCCTGGGTGGGGGTAAAGATGCGGATCTTGACGACGGCAGCCGGGTCGGTCGGCGGGAAGACGAAGACGGTTTCGGAGAGGTTCATCTCCCGAGCGATCTGCTGCAGTTCGACATCGCTCAGCCCCTCGGCATCAGGGAACACCGCCACCGGGTTGCCGCCGAAGGGTTCGTCTGTAAACACATCAGCCTGATAGAACTGCAGTCGCCGCTCCTCCGCCATTCGCCTCCTCGTGAACGATCGCTGGCGGCATGTTGCGCCGAGCGGGAAGTTTTTGCAAGGGGCGAGGCGAGAGAAAAAATCAGGTTATGCCGGCAGGGGCAGAGCCTCGTAGGCCTGCGTCATCGGATGCCGCACGTACTGTTCGACGAAGTTCTGGAGCGATCCGTGGCGATAGAGCTGCTGGTTGGCGAACCGCGTGTCGATCTTGTGGAGGACCTTCACCTTCACGCCGGTCTGCTTCATGAACTGCTCCAGGGTCACACCGGTAATGTCGGTGTAGGGCCCGCGGCCTGACTGCATGATGCACTTGGGAATGTGGACGACTTTCTCTTTCGTCAACCGGCGCGCAATGTCGTCGAAGGTCAGGAGGACCGTGCAATCGGAGTCGCCGCTCAGCAACGTATTGGGCACGTAGAGGAAGCGCGCGCGATTCTTCCGGTACAGCGTCAGGATCTTGTGGACGCTCCGCGCCGTGACCAGCGTATCCTTCTTCTCCAATTCCAGCTGATCGAACAGGCTCACGATCCGGCGCCGACTCAGAAACGCCGTGGCATAGGCCTCGGTGTGGATGGTCTGGAGGTTCGGCAATCCGAGATCATAGATGCGGGTCGCTTCCTCCGGCAAAAACTTCCGCCCCTGCCGCATGAGCGCCGCTGTTTCCGGTTTGAGGCCGCGCACCGGCGTGAGGGTGCCCATCCAGAGCACACACTTCTGATTGATCGCCGAGATGGTCGCCGCATCCTTGGACATGGTGCCTTGGTCGAAGGCGTAGAAATTCGCCGACGAGACGGCCGGCCCGTCCAACACCTTCATCAGATGTTTGACGGAGGGTGCATGGGGCATGAGCCGCTGGCGGTACTCTCCGAGCGTGATCACCGACAGTTCGAAATTGATCCGCTCGGGATATTTGGCCGCCAGTTGGTGGATCTTCGGCACGTGCACGTACCCGACGGTGAAGAACTGGATGTTCTTGTCGGTTTCACGCAGGAAATCCTCGACCCACTCCATCGCCTTGGGATGCAGAAACAAATCGGTCCATTCCATGAACTCGTTCCCGCCCAAGCACCAAAACTGCGTGGGGTCGGTCGGCTTCCGCTTGAGGTAGTCGAGGATGAATTTCCAATCCTCGTCGCTGGTCTTGGGAGGATCGAGCGTTTCGCGGTAGGAATGGTCCAGTTCGTAACAGAACTCGCACTTGACCGGACAATCCCGCCCGAGACTCAGTGGGATCTTGCCCGCATCCATCTCGCGAACCAGGACCTGACGGTAGTCGGTGCGATCCTTGAAGATCGGCGTGGGCTGAAAAATCGGAAGCGCGGTGGGCATGGACCGAACCCATCTGTTGCCGAGCGGCAACGGCTGCTACGTTGACAAGCTTCGCACAACCCCGGCAGACTCGCGGCCATGCAGGAGGAGCGCATTGCTCAGGCGCTGGAACTCTTCGCCCTCACTCCGCCCTTCACCAAGGAGCAGTTGGAGGAACGACGTCGGCAGCTCCTCCACACCTGGAACCCGCCTCGCTATGCGAATCTCACCAACCATCCCAAACAGTATATGAAGGCCTACCGACAGGCTGAAGCAATGACCGAGCAGATTCACCGTGCCTACGGCCTGTTGACCACCCTGGCCGACGGACCGGAACCCTCACCCGGTGATGCCGTGTGACACCACGCGGCTCATCCCCTCCTTGCCGTCTTCGCCCTCGCCCATCGCCACGGGCCACGTGACCAATCCCGACACACCCTCCTTGGCCAGGGAGCCGTCCTTGGTTGCGGCATAGATCTGCGGCAACCGATTCGTGCCGAACTTAGAGATATACAGAAAGACATGTTCGCGCGCGTTCACCCGCACCGCCCAGGGATGGAAATCGTTGCGATAGAACTCTTCGCAGAGCTGCATCGCATCCAGGCAGGAGATACCGCCCGGCTCGTTCAGCGTGTAGTAGTAGTCCAACGGCAGGTCGTACTCCTCCTGCTTGTGGATCGTAATGCCGAACTTCTCCGGATTCCGCACCATCGGCGTGTGGCGATAGGCCACGAAGTAAAAAATCTCCACGGAATGGATGTTGGGCTGATTGTCGATGACGAACTGGCGCGTCTCCAGCGCTTCATCCCGCGTTTCGCCCGGAAAGCCGTAAAACGCCATCACGTGATTCCAAATCCCCGCCTTGGCCGCCTGCCGCAGGTTGTTTTCGATGACGCTCTTCCGCGCATGTTTATCCATGAGGTTGAGCACGCGTTCGTTGGCCGACTCCATCCCGTAATAGAGGGTGCAGCAGCCGGATTTCACCGCGAGTTCCCACACAGCGGGATCTTGGAGCGTCTCTTCGAACCTGATCAGCGTCGTCCACTTGATGCCGGTCTGCTGATCGACCAGCAGCTGCGAAACTTTCTTGAACAGCGCCGGCGGATAGGACTCGTCGGAAAACAGGAAATGGCGGCATTGGTACTTGTCGCGCAGCGCCGTGACCTGCTCGACCACATGCGGCGCCGACATGCCGCGGTATTGATCAAAATAGCCCTGTCCGTGGTCGCAAAACGTGCAACGCCCCCAATAACAGCCGCGCGTCGCCAGGTAGGGCAGGATGCGCTCGGGCACGAAGTAATGGTCCAGCGGGAGGCCGTCGAAATCGGGCAGCGGCAGCGCCATCGTTTTTTCCGTGTAGACTTCCGGATTCAGGCGAATGCCCTGCTCGTCCCGATGCATCAGGTTCGGCACCTGATCCATGGTCCGGTGACCGTCGAGCGCCTCGATGAGCCAGAGCAGCGCATGTTCGCCTTCGTAGAGAATCGCCGAATCGAATACCTCCGTGAAGAACCGCTCGTGTTTCGGCCATTCCTCCTGCAACCGCGTGACGACATTGCCGCCGACCACGACATGGATGTGCGGGAAGCTCTCCTTGATCATCTTGCAGAACGTGAGCCCCGCCATCAGCTGCATCTGCGTGCCGATGGAGACGCCGATCACGTCCGGCTTCTCCTTGCTCACGCTCGGCAAGACCAACTGATTGCAGATGTCGCGGTACACGTTCACCTGGTCGTCGTCCAGGCAGGCGAACACTTCCTTGGAGACGCCAGGCCTGTAGTCCAAATTGCTCTCCATCGGATAAAAGACGAGCGACGCCGGGTAATAGGCCGCCGAGATGTACTGCATGACTTCGCGGAACGTGTTCAGCGCCCACTCCAACCGGTCGGCATCGTAGAAGAGTTCACCTCGCACGATCTGCTTAGCGCGCTCCGCCCGATCGGCTAGATCGAACACGTCCACCGAGGCCATCTGCTCCAGGCAGGCCTTCTGCCCTTCTTCGTGCTCGCTCAGTTCCCCCTTCTGCTCCAAGGCCTTCAGCTGCATGCTCTGCCGCGCCTTGGTCAGGATCAGGAAGGAGTCGCTGAAGAAGTGGTCGTACATCTCGATGTTGATGTCGCGCTGCACGACCCGGTGGCCCGCCTGCCGCAACACCGCGGTGAGCGACGGTAAGGCCAGATAGGGCGCGGTGGGCACCCACTCCGGTGGAAACAGCAGCATGACTTTGCGGGGACGCGTCACCGGATGCGTAGTTTGCGGCGCGGCCTTGATTTGCACGAGTTCGCTCATTACATCTTCCCCGCAAGCGACGGCGGCACCGTCGCGATTCGAGCCGACCGGAATTGCAGGTCCGGCAGCTTCTGGAGCCCGAACCGGGCAATGTACAGAAAGATATATTCCCGGATGAACAGCCGGAGGTCCCAGCCGGGGTTGTGATTCCGTTCGAATTCCTGGAACACCCGCTCGGCCTCCTCGATGCTCAGACCGTTCTTCACCGTGTAGTAATAATCGAGCGCCAAGTCCCACTCGGGATTCTTGTAGGCCGTCACGCCCCACTTCTCCGGATGTTTGGCCACGGGATTGTGTCGCCCCAAGTCGAACGTGCCGAACCCCAGCGAATGCACGTAGTCCTTGTTCCGCTCCAGGAACTCGACCGACGACCAGGCCTCCTCCCGCGTCTCGCCGGGAAACCCGAAGAAGCCCATGCAATGGTTCCAGATACCGGCGTTGGCCGTGAGCTGCAGGTGCTTCGTCATGATCTCGGTCGTCGTGGCCTTGTCCATCAGCGTCAGTACCCGCTCGTTCCCCGACTCGTAGCCGAAGTGCAGATACTTGCAGCCCGACTCCTTCGCATCCTGCCAGACGTTTTCCTCCAGCAGGCTCTTCTCGAACCGCATGTGCGTCGTCCAGCAAATATCCATCTTGCTCTCAACCAGCCCACGCGTCAGCTTGCGGAACAGCGCCGGCGGATAGGACTCGTCGGTGAAATGGAAATGCCGCGCCCCGTACTTGTCACGCAGGAACTTGACCTCCGCCAGCACGTCCTGAATCTTCTTCGAGCGGTACCCCGCCGTGTACCCTTCGCCATGGTCGCAGAACTCGCAGCGGCCCCAGTAGCAGCCCCGCGTCGCGAGATAGGGCAAAATTTTCGTCGGTACGAAATACTTGTCCAGCGGCAGGCCGTCGAAGTCCGGCGGCGGGAGCGTCTGCATGTCTTCGGCAAAACTCGTCGCCGAGGTGTGCACGCCGGTGTCATCTTTATAGATGGTGTTCGGGACGTCGGCCAGGCTCTGTTTCGCGCCCACCGCCGTCACCAGCTGCACGAAGGCCGTCTCTCCTTCATAGACCACGGCGCTGTCGAAGTATTGAAACAGCGGCGATTGCGGGAGCACGTCGCGCAGGCGCGTCACCGTGTTGCCGCCGATGGTCACATGGATATTGGGGAACTGCTGCTTGATAAGCGCACAAAACGTCATGGAGGAGAACATCTGCTGCTGCAGGACGATGGAAATGCCGACCACGTCCGGCTTCTCGGCCTCGATGGCCGGCTTCACCAGGTGCTCGAACACGTCGCGGTAGATATTCACCTGCTGGTCGTTCACCGCCTCTATCACCTCGGAGGAGACAAACACCTTGTACGAGAGATCCGTCTCCATCGGCGGCATGCAGATCCGCGCCGGAGCATAGGCCATGGAGATGACCGACGTGACCTCGCGAAACACGTGAATCGCCCATTCGAGCCGATCGACCTCGTAGAACACGTCCCCGCGGACGATCGCCTTGGCCTCCTCAGCTTTCTTGATCAGTTCCTCGATGCGCTGGCGCGAAAGGTCGCAGAGCTGGAGCTGTAGATCCTGTTCCCAATCTTCGAGCGGGCGCTTCTTGGACAACTTGCGCAGGCGATCGAGCTGCTGCGGCACCCGGCGCAGGATTTTCCGCAAGAAGTCCTCGCTGAAGTACCAGTCCCACATCTCGAGGTTGATGTCTTTTTGCACGACCTGGTGGCCGGCTTGGCGAAGGACCGCGGTGAGGGACGGGAGGCTCAGGTAGGGCTCGGAAGGGAACCAGTCCGGCGGAAAGATGAGCATCACCTTCATCTTCCGGCCGGCGGCGGCTTCGGACGACCGCCGCTGGAGCATGATCAGCTCGCGCGACGCCCGCTCCCCCTTGTTGTACTCAACCCGCATGTAGCTCTATATGAACGCAACCCCCGAAAGGGTCGAGTGTTCGGTGAAGACCGTGAATCAGGCTGAGGAACGAGGCCATTGTAAGGGCCTCAGAGAAACAGGGTCAAGGGGCCTCCCGGTGCGAGTCACGGCGACGTTGCGCCATCCTTCTTGTCGTGATAGGTGAGCGCATCGGCCCATCATCGAATGGAGATCCCATGCTCATCACCCAATCGATTGCCCTATTCGTGCTCGCGGGATTGTTCGAGATCGGCGGAGGTTATCTGGTTTGGCAATGGTGGCGGAACGGAAGCCACTGGAGCGTCGGCCTCCTGGGCGCCGTCATTTTGATTCTCTACGGCATCGTGCCGACCTACCAGCCTTCACACTTCGGCCGAGTCTACGCCGCCTACGGCGCGTGGTTCATCATCCTGTCGATCCTCTGGGGCTGGCTGGTGGACAAGGTGGAGCCGGATCGATTGGATGTGATCGGAGCAACGGTGTGCCTGGTGGGCGTGGCGGTGATGATGTATTGGCCGAGATGAAGACGAGTTTCGGGGTCTGTTGGCAAATAGCTCACACGGGCTTCTCGATGGAGGCGTCTCAGACGGCGAGTAGTCGTGAAGCGGCATTAGAGCGGATGCAGGAGGCGGCCCTGGAAAGAGCAACGCTGATGAAGCAGAGGTAGAGGAGGATGATCCGGAACTGTCCTTGCTGGCCCTGCGAAACATGGTTGAGGCTCAGGGAGGGACAGCACCACTCGCCGAGAAAACGAAACTAAATCGAGAAAGTCTATATCGCATACTCCCGGAGCGCGGCAATCCTGAAATTCGAAGCCTCGATGCCCTCCTTCACGCGTTGGGCTTTCGGCTTGCGGTTGCCGTCAACCGTTACGTACAGATCGCGGGGCATCTGAATGGCCCCTGCTGCCAACTGAGAATAGACCTAGCCGAATGGGGCGATGATGCGCTAAGGCCAGATCACTGCGCCGTCGATGAACCCTCTGTCGCAGAATAATTCTCCGAACCCCTGAATGGTATCAACGTCAGATGCGGCAAAATGCTTGTCGCGACTAGACAAGACCGCTAGCCTGGCAATGAGACGGGATCGAGCAACTCACTCATTCCCGTTGGGGAGGAATGCGATGAAACGGGATACCTGGCTCTATGTGGCGGTGGTGACTGGTGGAATCGTCCTATGGGCTTTCATTTCGGTTTTTTCTCACAAGAGCGAGGCGTGGGATTCCGATCTGTATTTCACGCTCGGCCTTCCAATGGTCTGCGTGCTGTCCGCCGTCCTTGGCTACCTTGAGCCCAACAAGCCCTGGCGATGGGGGGCTGCTCCGCTCGCCGGGCAAGGCGTCTGGATGCTGATCACACAAGGCCCGGGCAATCTTTTCCCGCTCGGGATCGTGATGTTCGGCATCCTTGCCCTGCCTTCGATATTAACCGCGAAGATCGGAGCCTCTGTGGCAGCGAAAGGCGCGGTCGAGGCCTAACCGCTGAGTTGAAGCTACCTGATGGAAAGGGTTTCGGGTTCAAAATTGGGTCAGCTTTAGCGCGGCGGCGCCGATCGGTTTGGCCCAGGTGGGAGTATGCGAAAGATCGTTCGGGGCGAGGATGCGTCGCTGCTCCATGTGCAGGACCAATTGAAGATAGGGAGTCTGGCCCTCCGCAGGATCCGCCTCGACGCTGTTGTCGTAGAGGCGCAGAGAAGTGAGGTGCGGCAACAAGGCAATGAGATTGACCCGGCTGTGTTCGTAGCGCCGCCGGATGTCAGCCTCCGGAATGTCGTGCCCTCCCCTGGCGACTCGCGCCCGGACGCGCGCCATGTGCAGTTCCGGGCTGAAGAGGCCCACGTACCAAACGTGAATCGATCCGCCCTCTCTGGCGGCCTGCAGGAGCAGCCCTGAAATCGTGGCGCCGCCGAGGGTTGTCTCGAATGCGAACACCAGACGTTCCTGGACTGCCCGTGTGAGCAACCTGACGCCTTGCTCCCAGGCCGCCTGGTTGGCTTCTCGCTGCTTCAGATCGGCATGGAGCGTCATCAGGCGGCGGGCAACCTCGTCCGGATTGTAATAGAGCCCTCCGAACTCGCGCATGGTCGCGCCGGCGAGGCTGCTCTTCCCGCCGCCGTTGACGCCCGCGATCACGTAGATGCAGGCACTTTTGCGGAGACTCATTTGGCGGAGCGCTTACGGGGCTTGAGGGGGCCACCTGAAGATCGTGAGCCGGAGGCACGGCGGACCGCGGTGACCGCGGCGCGTCCGATCCGCGCCGGCGCAGCATTGAAGGCTGCGTCCATGCCCTGCTTCACCTTGAGCGTCTGCATGCGCAACAGGAGTGCATCGAATTCTTGGCTGAGATCGTCGAGCTTGGGAGCGCGATCTTCGGTCAATCGCAGGAATTCGTCATAGGAAAGCAGCACGGCTTTCGGCGTCTCATGGCGGGTAATGGCAACGGGTCCGCCATGCATGGCCTTCTCGAGGATGCTCCCGAATTCATTCTTGACCTGCGTGGCGGCCACGCTCGACAGGTCCACGAGCTGGCCCTGACTGTTTCTGTAGGTGAGTCTGGACATCTGGCTTTCCTCCGTCGAGGCCGACAATATACCCACTGTGACTAATTTGTCCATATTAGACATTTTTTAGCCACGTCATGCAAGATGTGGCCGATCACCTGCCTGGCAGTCAGCACGCCCCTAGCATTCTTACCTGTGACACCTCACAATACAGGCCATTGCAATGGCTATCCAACGGGCAACAGGTCAATCAGTGCCGACGACGATCGATCCGACGACGCATGAATGGGCGGCACTCGAACGAGTGATCGTCTTCGACGGAATCTGCAATTGGTGTAATGCCTGGATCGATTTCACCATGGCCCGCGATCGCGGCCGCTTCCACTTCGCGACGCTGCAATCCGAGAAGGGCCGGCGGTTGCTCAGGCTGCTGGAGTTGCCCGAGCAGGACTTCGAGACATTTCTCTTGTTGGAGCGAGGTCGTGCGTTCACGAAATCCACCGCGGCCCTGAGGATCGTCGGACAACTCTCAGGCTGCTGGCCGCTGCTCTACTTATTCATCCTAGTGCCTCGCCCACTGCGCGACCGCCTGTACGACTACGTGGCACGTCACCGCTACCGCCTCATGGGCAAGGCCCAGGCCTGCCGCGTTCCCACTGCTCAGGAACGTAGCCGGTTCCTGTGATAGGCGCCTAGCCCCTGGCTTCCAGCACCAGGTTGAACGGCGTTTGCGTCGCGCGGCGCACCTGCGAGAAGCCCCCCTGCTGAATCACTTCCCGCAAGCGTGCCTCTCCGGCCTGCGCACCCAAGGCCGGGCCCTGCTGATGCAGCGAGGCCGGCACACAGACCATGGTGGAAGCGGCGTAGAAGACCCGCCCCACCAGATTCAGGTTGTCCTCCACCCGATCTCCGGCGAAAGGCTCCACGACCATCCACGTGCCGCCCGGCGCCAACGTCTTTCGCACCTGCTTCGCCGCCCCCACCGGATCACCCATGTCATGGAGACAGTCGAAGTGGGTAACCAACGCATAGCCCGATCCCTGATACGCAGTCGAAGAGGCGACCTGAAAACGCACGTTCTTCACCCCTGCCTTCACGGCGCGCTCTGTTGCGGCTTGAATCGACGGTTCGTGGTAGTCGAATCCAAAGAAAGTCGAGTTCGGAAAGGCCTGGGCCATCAGGATCGTAGAGGCACCGAACCCGCATCCCACGTCCGCCACTCGCACCCCATCCTTCAGCTTAGCCTCGACTCCATCCAGCGCCGGAATCCAACTGCTGAGCAGGTTGCCTACGTAGCCGGCACGGAAGAACCGCTCGGTGCCGACGAACAATTCCGGCTCATGCTCGTGCCATCCCAAGCCCTGGCCGGTTCGAAAGCGCTGTTCGATTCTTGGATTGGCGGCAAAGCCCGCGGCAATGCCTTGAAACGCGCCGGGGAGGAAACAGGGACTCGACTCATCGGCCAAGGCAGCGGCTTGCTCGGCAGGCAACTCGTAGCGCCCGGAAGCCGGATCGTAGGTGACGTAGCCACCGGCGGCTTGATTACCCAACCACTCGCGAATGTATCGTTCAGCCGTATTGGTGAGCCTGGCCAATTCCGCCGGGGTGACGGGTCCGGCACCGGCCATCGCCTTGTACAACCCGAGTTTGTCCCCGAGCAGCACCATGTTGGCACTCCATGCCGCACCGATGTCCGCCACTGCCTTGCCCAAGAACTCATTCAGTTTGTCTTGATCGATGGTCATGATGATTCTCCTTATGGTTGAAGGTGATGGGAGTCGTGCACGTTCAGGCCCTGGTCCCGAGGATGTCCAGATATTCGGCATAGACCGTCGTACCCTTCGGCCCGGCCTGGTTGTGACGGGTCCAGAGGGCTTCCAGTTCAGCCTGGAGATTTGCCCCCTCCGCCTCATCGAGTGTGGCAAAGGCACGATTGATGGGGCCGTAGGTGTCGCGAAACAGCGCCACGACATCCGACGGCGGAAATGGGAAACTGAACGGATAGGGACGCCGCGTCATCCGGAGTTCCGAGAGCCCGCCGCCGAGCCGCTCACGTACGACGGACTCCTCGCCCCACAGGACCGGCGACGGCATCCCCGACGGGGCGATGAAGCGGGCCACGGCCTTGAACATCTGCCCCACGAATCCTTGCGGCGTCCAATTCCCCATGGCGAGGGTGCCGCCGGGGGCACAGACTCGCAGCAATTCCTGCGCAACCTCCTCCGGTCGTGGGGCAAACATGGCGCCGATCAGGCTCACCACCACGTCGAACCGCGCCGCTTCGTACGGCAGCGCTTCCGCATCGCCCTCTTCAAACCGGGCGGACAATCCTTCCGCCTGGGCCCGCTCCTTGGCTCGCGCCACCAGATTGCCCGCAATGTCCACCCCGGTGACCTGCGCGCCGTCGCGCGCGGCCAGCAGCGCCAACTGCCCCGACCCGCAGGCCACATCCAACAGGCGGCATCCCGGCGCCAAATCCAGCCGCTCATAGAAGTCCCGCGCCCCCGCCTCCAGGTACCGCGAAAATCGATCGTAATCCCCTGCCATCCACATTGCCTTGAGTCGAGCCCTCAGATCCCCTCCTGGCATAGTCGCCGTACTCGTCGTCATGATCGGCCTCCTTGTCGTTCTGGTGAACTGTCGGTCTACACCATACGGGATCGGCGCGCCTGGATCTTCTCCGTGCGTCTGGTTCTCTTATCAGCCGCGTGCTAAGCTCCAGTCCGCTTAGCCGAGCGTCCGGCCGGCTTTGCCGACGCGCCTCCATCCGGGAAGAGGAAATCATCATGGACGTGTTGTCCGACGTGCTCAAGGCTGTGAAGCTGCACGGCGCCGTCTTCTTCAACGGTGAGTTCTCCGCGCCCTGGTGTGCCCGAGAACCCGACTCCTGCACCATGGCGTCGTATCTTTCGGTTCAGGCCACCCACGTGATGATTTTTCATCTGGTCACGGAGGGATGCGCCTACGCGCGCATCGAACAGGAGGGTCGTCCGCTGTCGTTGGACGCCGGAGACATCGTGATGTTTCCCCACGGTGACGCCCATCTCCTCGGCAATGGTCCTCCGGTGCCTCCGCTCGATAGTGCAGCGCAATTTCGCCACCTCGTCGCGAACGGCGGGATCTTGACTAACCGAGTCAAGGGCGGTGAGCTGACCCGCCTCATTTGCGGCTATTTAGCCTGTGACCGAGAACTCAGCCAGGTGTTCCTCGCCGGATTGCCCCCGATCGTGAAGATCAATATTCGAGACAGCGCCGCGGGACAATGGCTAGAGCACTCCCTTCGTTATTCGGTGGACCATGCCGAGGCCTCAGGCCCCGGCGGGGCGGCAGTCATTGCCAAATTGTCGGAAGTGCTGTTCGTGGAAGCCTTACGCCGGTACATCGCCCAACTGCCGCCCACGCAAACCGGTTGGCTGGCCGGCCTGCGCGATCCGGAGGTGGGCCGCGCCCTGGCTTTGCTACACCGCCGACCGGCGGAACCCTGGACCATTGCCATGCTGGCCGAGGCCGTGGGAGTGTCGCGATCGGTGCTTGCAGAGCGATTCCGGCATTACCTGGCCGATACTCCGATCGGTTATCTCACACGCTGGCGCATGCACCTGGCCGCCCAGTCGTTAGCCTCCACGTCGAGGAGCGTGGCTGAGGTGGCCGGCGAGGTGGGCTATGAATCCGAACCGTCGTTCAATCGGGCCTTCAAACGCGCCTTCGGCTTGCCTCCAGCGCGGTTCCGTAGCCAGGCGAAGGGCGCGGCACCTCGCCACCCCGAAAAACTTCTTTCATCGACAAGCACATGAGGTGAACGCTACAGTACCGGAACTTTTGCCTGAATGGATCGCGACATTTATTGAGAAGGATGGCACCATGAACTTTTCGAATTTCCTCCGCTTCCGTGGCTTCCTCTCGCTCTTGCTGACCTGCGCCATCACCCTCGTCGGCCTATCCGGATCCGGCTGCCAAACCGCCTATTATGAAACGATGGAAAAACTCGGATATCACAAGCGCGACCTGATGGTGAGCGACGTGAAGAAAGCCCGGGATGCCCAACAGGATGCGAAAGAGCAATTCAAATCGGCGCTCGATCGCTTCACCAAAACCCTCAATATTCAGGGAGGCGAATTACAGGAGAAGTATGATGTGCTGAACGACGAATATGAACGGAGCGAAAAACGCGCGCAAGCCGTGCGGGATCGCATCGCGTCGGTGGAAAACGTGTCCGACGCTCTCTTCGATGAATGGAATGCCGAACTGAAGCAGTACTCCAATGCCGCGTTGCGCCAGAAGAGCCAGAAACAGCTCACCCAAACGCGCAGTCAATACGCACAGTTGATCAAGGCCATGAAACGAGCGGAAGCAAAAATGGATCCGGTGTTGGCGAAGCTCAAGGACCATGTCCTATTCTTGAAGCATAACTTGAACGCCCAGGCCATCGCCTCGCTCAAGAGCGAATTGGTCACGGTAGAAGGCAACATCGATTCATTGATCAAGGACCTGAACGCCTCCATTCAAGAAGCGGACTCCTTCATCGCTTCGATGGAAAAGGACAACGCATAGAGGGCTGTCTGCAATGCACACCCACACCTATCGCGTGACGGTCTTGCTGGACGTGAACGACGTTCAAGACGTCGACGACCGGGCCGAAAGCCGGAGCTACATCGTCGCTGATCTCGGTTCCGGGCAAGCCGTCATCATCGATGCCGTGATCGAAAACGTCGAGCGCGACGTGCGACTCGTCAAAGAATTAGGGCTGACTCTGGTCTACGCCGTGGAAACACATATCCACGCCGACCACATCACCGGAGCTTCGCTCCTTAAGGATCGCACCGGGGCGCAGATCGTCTATGGAGCGGGCGCAGCAAGCCTCGTGACAGGAGCGGATCTGTTTCTCCAGGATCGTCAGACGCTACGGTTCGGCAAGAGCGAACTCAGAGCGCTCGCCACCCCCGGCCACACGGACGGCTGCGCCAGTTACCTCTTACCAGGTGCGGTTTTTACAGGCGACACCCTCTTTATTCGTGGCAACGGGAGGACAGACTTGCAGGGCGGTTCGGCGGAAAAATTGTTCAAGTCCGTTCGGCATACACTCTTCGCGCTGCCGGATGACACGATCGTTTACCCCGGTCATGACTATAATGGCCGAGTATCGTCCACCATCGGTGAGGAAAAACGTTTCAACGAACGCCTGAATCTGGCGATCGACAAGGCTACCTTCGTCGACCTGATGAACAAGCGACATTCCCCGCTCCCGGCGAAAATCGATGTCGCCATCCCCGCCAATATGCGGGCCGGCCGCCCAGCAGGCGAGCCACAGCGGTAAACTCAAAACATTACGGTGTGTTTCCTGCCAACGCGCTGCGTCGGACCGACTGATGAGCCGATCACGAGCCCCAGGCTCTCGCCGTGTCCTGATCCGCCTTAAGAGGAATGGCGCATTAGCCGCTCCCCACCTATCCTTGCCCTTGTCAGGCAAAACAATCCCCTCGCCGGGAGCCATATACGATGAGCTGTAGCATCTCGCCTCCGCCGCAACCTCAACTCATCACGATCGACAGCCGACAGACCCCTACCCCACCAACCTGCAAAAGTCATGTGGTGTCTGCCACCATCCCCGCCACCAAGCGCTACAAGTACCGCATGATCACCTTGGCGGCCGTCCATGCGTACATCGCCTTTCACCTGATTTCCTGGCACGTTTTCGGCTGGGAACTGTGGGGGAAGACCGCGATGATGGGGGTCCCGTCGCTCGCCAAGGGAACCATCAATGCCGCCTCGGTCATGGTCATTCTGATCCTTGCTTCCATCCTCATCTGGGGCCGAGGATTCTGCGGTTGGGTCTGCCACATGCGCGGGGCGATCGAGTTCGCCGACTGGACCCTGCGTAAACTCAAGGTACGTCGCTATCTTGCCCTCCGTGAAAAGAATGTGCTGGTCAACACGCCACATCGATGGCTGCTGCGGATCGGCGCGTTGTTCGTCTTGCTGTTACCCGTCATCATTTTGATCCACAACGTCGGGTTCTCGCCGAAAGTGGACATGACGGCGCCGGTGCCCATGGCGGACCTGCCCGGGTATGAAGGCAAGGCCTTCGCCAAGTCGGCGTTTTTTAATTTCGACATCAAACCCACTTGGAACGATTTTCTCCTCGCCTTCGGCCTCGCGCTGTTTATCCAATTCACCATGAGCATTGTGTTGAATCTTCGCTACGGGCAGGGAGCCTTCTGCCGAATCCTCTGCCCCTATGCCACGATGATGGTTCCGCTCATGAACATTTCTCCCGTGCAGAAGAAAATCACGCGGGTGGCGCAATGCACCGGTTGTCGGGGTTGCAGCAATGCCTGCCCGCAAGGCATCGACGTCAGCCGCGAAATCTTTCATTTCGACGGGAAGGTTATCAACCGGGAGTGCATCAAGTGTTACGCCTGCATCGACGCCTGCGACGACGAGGTCCTAGCAGATACGGCCGCGCCGGCGGTTCCTCAGACCGATCGATTGAAGCCCTATGAAAAACGCCCTTGGCAACTCGAGGTGGTAAGAAAAGATGGGCTGCTCACCAATGCCAAGCACATGCAGGTCTTCGAACCGCTCGGGCCTACCGCTGACTTCCTCTCCCTGCTTGTCGCCTTGATCTGTGGCGGCATTACATCCCGATTCGGAGGGTTCTGGTTCTATCCGGGCGCGATCATCTCGTTCATCGTCTTCAGGGAATGTTGCCTACGAGTACAGCAGTGGCGGGCAGTAGTGAAGCAGCCGGCGCCGACGGTGTCGCTTCCCTCACAGGGGTGAACGGTGCTTCTCGGTCGGCATGAAACCTAAGAAGGAGGAAGTATGAATACAGCTACGAGAGTGAAGGACTATTCCAGCTTAGTCGGGGAATTGGTGGCCTATGTGAAGGAGACACGATCGTACTGGCTGGCTCCCCTCATTTTTGTCCTGCTGGCACTGAGCGCCCTGGCCTTCTTCCTCGAAGGTAGCGTGCTGGCACCGGCGATCTATTCCGTGTTCTAAGCACGAGACGCGCGCCCGCGCCGGGCAGCGGGCGCGCACCTTTTCCAAACACTCTTCCCCATCTCTCAGCCTCACTGTATTGGGGTGTGGACCTGGCCGGCCCTAACCCCGTACAATGCGCGCGCCACGGTTTCAATCCCTTTCAAGCCTCAAAGGCTTGTGGGAATCGCCGGCCTTCACAACACACTATTACAACGACGAAGGATGTGTCATGAGCATGAAATGCGGCATCGTCGGTTTGCCCAACGTCGGCAAATCGACTCTCTTCAATGCACTGACGAAATCAGGCATCGCGGCTGAAAACTATCCCTTTTGCACCATCGAACCCAACATCGGCATCGTGGAAGTACCGGACGCACGCCTGCAGGTCCTGGCCGACATCGTGAAACCGCAGCGAATCCAATACGCCACCACAGAATTCGTCGACATCGCCGGCCTGGTGGCCGGCGCCTCCAAGGGGGAAGGTCTTGGCAATCAGTTCCTCGCCAACATTCGAGAGACTGATGGGATCGTCAACGTCGTGCGCTGCTTCGAGGACGACAACGTGGTGCACGTGGCGGGCAAGGTCGACCCGATCGCCGATATCACGACTATCACCACCGAATTGGCGTTGGCGGATTTGGCCACGGTGGAGAAGGCCCAGGAACGTAATGTCAAGCTAGTCCGGGCCGGGAACAAGGACGCCGGTAAACTGGGCGACCTGCTGGTACAAGTTGCAGCCTGCTTGAACGAAGGTACGCCGGCTAGGACCTTGAAGCTGGATGCGGCCCAACTCACTCTTCTCAAGCCGCTCTGCCTACTCACGCTGAAACCGGTCATGTACGTCGCAAACGTCGCGGAGCGGGGTTTCACGGACAATCCCCTCCTGACCCGCGTCGAGGAGTTCGCAGCTCGTGAAGGGGCGCCGGTCGTGCCGATCTGCGCTGCGTTGGAGGCGGAAATCGCGGGGTTGTCCGACGAGGAGAAGAAAGAGTTTCTGGCCGACATCGGATTGAGCGAGCCAGGCCTGAACCGCCTGATCCGCGCGGCCTATCAACTCTTGGGCCTACAAACCTACTTCACCGCCGGCGTGAAGGAAGTCCGTGCCTGGACGATTCACATCGGCGATACAGCCCCGCAGGCGGCCGGCGTGATCCACGGAGACTTCGAGAAGGGCTTCATTCGCGCGGAAGTGATCTCCTACGACGACTTCATCGCCTCTAAAGGAGAAGCCGGTGCGCGCGAGAAGGGCAAGATGCGACTCGAAGGCAAGGACTACGTCGTCCAGGACGGAGATGTGATGCATTTCCGGTTCAACGTCTAGATAGCGAGCCACGCCAGTCGGTCGACATGATCAGCGGTGCAGCCTCTTCCTCCATCCTCCGGCGAGTCCTGGCAGCTCTGTGTATACTCACGGCCTGCACAGCTTGTGCAGAGCGACGTGAGACCCACGAAGTTTTGAATGCCCTGCTCTGGATGCAGACCTCTGCGGAATACCGCACCCTGACTACCCTCACCTACCGGCAGGCCACAGCAGCACTGGACCTGGCGCTCGGTGACAAGGCCTGGACAGCGGCGCTGGAACAAGAGGGAAACTTCCAAGACCTGCCGCCCGCTGTCGTGCTCGACCTGGATGAAACCGTCCTCGATAACCAGCCCTTCGACGGACGGCTGATCAAAGACGGCACCAGGTTTACGTCCAGTCGCTGGGAAGAATGGGTGAATGAAGCAGACGCCCGCGCCCTTCCTGGATCACTCGAGTTCATTACCGAGGCGCAGCGTCGAGGCATCGCGGTCTTCTTCATCACGAATCGTCGCGCCAAACACGAAGCGCTGACACGTCGCAACTTGGAACGTCTCGGACTGACCTTATCGACGGAGCCTGACGCGGTCCTTTCAGAGGGAGAAGCGCCCTTCGATTGGCCGTCGGACAAATCGAGTCGGCGCCGTTACCTCGCAGAGCGTTACCGCATTCTGTTGCTGATCGGCGACGATTTGAGAGATTTCGTTGTCGGAGCCCAAGACACACCGGAAGCACGCATGGCGCTGGCGCAGCACCATCGTGCCCGCTGGGGCGTCTCGTGGTTTCTCATTCCTAATCCCATGTACGGCACATGGGAGACGGCCCTCTTCCCCACAGGCAGTTCCGACAACGAGGCACTGGCGGCCAAACGCGCCTGGGTGCGAGAGCGCCCCTAGAGCAGACGCACGACGGGACCAGCCCTTGGCGTGAATGGTTCGTTCTCCGCCGGCTGAGAGATTCGCTTGTCGTTTTAGGTAAGAAGTTGTATGGTGCGCCCATCAAGTCACGACGTGCTCGGTCACGAGCACAACCATCACAACCCAAAAGGAGGTCTCCGATGGCAAAACAACCGAGCGGACGTGGGTCCGTGAAGCTCAGCACTGCGGCAAGCGCGATCAAGAAACGGCTGAAAGGCGTGAAGGTGATCGATTGGCACGAAGTCGGCACGCCGCATCCGGAAATCGTGATCGGCACTGTGCAGACGGGCGTGGCTAACTTCAAGGCCAACCTCGGCACGCTGGCGAAATTGAAAGAACTGCGTGACCTCCACATCCTCATCAACGGCACACCGCGGCCCGACATCGCGCAGATCAAGTTCACGCTGCGAGGCTGAGTACCGGTCATGCAAGGACCAGCCGGACAGTACCCGACGCTGCAAGTCCACCCTGATCGACGGTGCAACCTGCAATGCCTGCATTGTTATTCTGATGCGGGTCCGGCGGTGTCCGAACAGTTGGAGATCGACCTGTTACAAACGGTGGTCGCCGATGCGGCTGCCATCGGCTACAGGGTCATGTCGGTGTCGGGTGGAGAACCCCTGTTGTATCCCGAACTAGGGAAACTCCTGCGTGCGGCGCATGCCGCTGGCCTCGTGACCACCGTCACGACGAACGGCATGTTGCTCGATCAACGCCAACTGAACGTCCTAGGGGCTGATTGCGACCTCGTCGCAATCAGCCTCGACGGCATCCCGGAATCCCACAACTTCATGCGGAACTCCTCGCGGGCCTTTGACGACATGTGCGCCCGCTTGCCGGGGCTCCGCGCCTCCGGGATCCCCTTCGGATTTATCTTCACACTGACGTTCCACAACGTACACGAGTTGGAGTGGGTCGCGAACTTCGCGGTCGAGCAGGGTGCCTCCCTGCTGCAACTCCACCCGCTGGAACCGGTCGGCAGGGCCACCTGCAGGCTGGGCGAGTCCTATCCGGACGGGGAAGAGAACGCGGCGGCCGTCTGCGAGGCTGGGCGCATCCGCGAATTATACGAGGGGAAGCTGGAGGTGCAGATCGATCTCGCGACGATCCCGGCGATGTTGGAACATCCGACGCGCGTTTTCGTGAGAGAGGCCACATTGTGTGGCGCGCAGACCGTGGCCGATGTGATTGCCCCCTTGGTGATTGAGACCAGCGGGATTGTCTCACCCATGCAGTATGGGTTCCCTCGCGCCTGGTCTTGGGGAAATATCAAAGACCGATCGTTGCCGGATCTTGCCGAAGACTGGCTTACACGCGACTATGCCGCCTTTCTCACGCTCTGCCGCCTCGTCTATGAACAGGCGGTCCGCAACGACGACGAGCCGGTATTGAACTGGTACGAGCAGGTGCATGCCGCGGCTTCGCAGTTCAACCCTTCGCAAGTACGCGAGAGCTTGATGCAAGCCTGCTCAACCGACCAGCCTGATCGATAGTTACACAGAGCGACGCCCCAACCCGTTCGCCATGCCGCCCGTTCGCCATGCCGCCCGTTCGACGAGACAGCACTTCTACGGGAGGGAACTCCCCAAAAGACGTGACTGGGTCTGCAGCCTGCGGCCATCATTACCCTCCTGTCGGCACTCTCAACCAGACCTGCCGGTCAGGATCACTGCCACATGAAGCTGAATCGGTCTGCGTACCACCTGAGATACGAGCCCTCCGAGTTCTCTTGCTTCATGAGATTGATCCGTTCCTGCTCCAACCCTGCGTCATCGAGGTCATCGTACCTACGGAGCTGCTCCGGCGTCACATCGTGCAATCTCTCAAAGTACTGAGTTTCCTCGCCGGCGATCTCAACGAAATACCGCTCGGCGGTCGCATCGTACCCATACTTCACAGAATTCCAGGTCCCTTCGGGCGTCTGGAAGTGAATCCACTTTCTGACGCCTCCGATAATCTTCCCAAGCCGGATGGTGTCCGCCTCGGCCGCTGCGAGGTCCGCAAGCGAGGGATACCGATACCCAGGCTCCTTTGCCGCACCAGGATGCACATGGGAGATGGTCAACCACCTGACTCCCGGCGTATTTCCCGGATAGACCACTCCTTTTCTTGAGCCGACCACGACCACATAGGTCCCTGTCGGATACTCACCCATTCCCGAAATCACTTTGAGGATAGCCACCTCGACTTGATCCGCGCCACGATTCGTGGCCCATGCCGTGTAGCGTTCCAACAACGATGCTCGATCCGCAGCCTTCGCCACGATCATTCCTGGTGACACCGGACCTGGCGTCGGCACCAGCACGGTGCAATTGGTCGGCTGGTTCGAGAACCGGCACCAGGTCCCATTCGCCTGCTCTTTCCACCTATGACCATTGCCCAGATCCACTTCATTGACATATTTGCCATCGCCCCCACTGAGGGGTACCTTCGTGGAACGTTTGACGATGGCCAGTTCCTGATCAGCCAAGTCTTGCGGGAGGGCATCGGGGAACTCCATCCGGTTGCCGGTTCGGGCCAATAGCGCCTGTTCCTCACGCGAGAGGTCCGGGAGCCCTGGAGTCATTTGCCCTGCACGTGAGGCACGTGGGGTCATGGATCGATCCGGAATCCTGATGGTGCCTGGCGCCTCATCGGGGAGATCAGGCAACACCCGGACCAGATCCCCCACCATCCCGGTAATGCGCGGAACCTGCTTCATTGCTGCCAACGATTTCTGGAGCATCGCCGCCGGCCCGATCTCGATGCCGATCAGGGCCAGCAGCAGTTCAATGATCGTCGGACCGATCAACTTGCCGACCTCATAGGCGAAGATCGGCAGGCTCTGCTGCAGAAGTCCGCCAAGCGCGACGGCCTGGTTTCTGCCGAATTCTTCACCTAACGTGGCGGCCAAGCCCTCTCCGTCCGGATCGTTCAACAACAAGATCGTCTCGCGCGCCGCCGCTTCGATGGCCGCCCACTGTTGGGGATTCAACAGTTGCACCAGGTCGAGCATTTCATCGACCAATCCACGGACGGCCCCGATCGCGAAGGGCGTTGGGAACACCACGTTCAGAGCTGCCATGCGAGGCAGCCGGTCGGCCAAGGCCTGAAAGTCCGCCCCTTCCAGCCCCCTGACCATGCCATCGACGAAGGCCGAGGCGTTCTGAACTTTCGAGAGCAACGGATCCTCAAATTCTTCGCCGGTGTGGGAAAACAGCTTGCCGGCCCCTGGGGGCGACAGGACTCCTCCGTCTTCCGTCACGAAGGCTTCGACTTCGGGACGTCCTTGCACGTTGGAGACGGAGTAGTCGCCGCGCTCATGCGTCCCCTTGTGAAAGATAGTCTCAGCATTGGTAAAACGAGAGTAGCGGCCGGAGAGCCCCTCCCATTCGAGCCGATACAGCCAGAGACGGCCGTACTCATGCAGGATCACGATCGGCTCCCGCCGCGCGATGGCTTCCACGATGGCATGGCTGCGTTGTGCCTCCGGCACGCTCACTTCCAGGCGCTCGTGCGCGATCAAGCTTGCCGGCCACGAACTCCCCCAGGTCCCCACCTCCTGCCCTACGAAAAGCGGCGGGCGTTCCGCGAGAAACTCTTCGGACTCTGGCTCCTCCTCGTCGGTGTAGAACAGCGGCGCGACGGCCGGACGGGCCTGCACTTGAATAGGAGCCCCGGACTCGAACAGGTCCGCCGCGCGATCGGCCTCGACTTCAGCGGCATCGCGAGGGAAACCCTGTCCCGGCAGGTGAGCGATGGACGAGGCAGCCTGACGGTACTGAAGGATGTGCGCCACTTCGTGCGCTACGATACGGGGGGAAGGATGCAACGACGCAAATGCCAGCATTTCTGGCCAGGCGGCTGCGCGGGCGCCTGTGTCCCTGCGCAACGCGGATGCGCCACGGAAGGCCCGAACGTCGGAAAGATCGACCCCGAACGCTTTCTCCATGCCGGCTCGGTAGGGAATCGGCCCCGGCGCGACGGTCGGATAAATCGTGAATCGGCCTGGGTGGTAATCGAACTGGTGAGGGAGGGAACCAGCTTCCCTGTCGAAGGCCCGCCTCGTCGGCGATTCACTCCGGCGGAGCGGCGACGCGCCGTCATGCTGCGCGGACACTGCTCTGGCCTGCATCACCCACTGCATCGCCATCACAGGAAGGAGCGCAGCCGGGCCTTACTTGCCACGCCCCTTGCCGCGGACAGGACGTGGCGGCGTGGGCTGATCGCCGACGCGCTTTTTGTCTTCCTCGATGAGCTTTTCCAGGGTAGAGATTTCGACTTGGTACCCCGCCAGCTGCTGATCGACTTGCTTATTGAAGGTCGCTTTGGCCTCTGTCAGGTTCGCCACTCGCGTCTTCAATTCCGCCACCGTCGCCTCTCGGGCGGCGATCGTCGCGGCCTGCGTCGGCGGCTTCTTCAATGCCGCCTCCAAGGAAGACTTCGCCTCGCCGATCAGTTTCGTCTGTTCCGCCAGGATCTGATTCAAGGTCGCCATCTGTATTCTCCTTTACCCATACATGACTAAGGCCGATTGAAGCCGGAGATCGGGGACGGGATGCCACCGAAGTTCACCGGATTGGCTTGAGCCAGGTTGCCCATGTAGACCGCCTCCTTCATGCCGAGGAAATCCACGGACGGGATGGGCACATTCGTCTTGATGTGATTGCCCATCACAATGGCACTTCTTGCCGAAAGGGATACGGTTGCGGCCCCACGGGCGGCCACGCTGACGTGCCAACAGAAATTATTGCTGAAGAAGAGCCGCTCGAACCGGCGGAACAACGTATCGCTCACATTTTGCTGAGCGACCTCGACTAACGCCGTTCGACCAGGCCCGAGGAATTTATTGTCGAGAATCTGTGCGCTGAATCCGAACACCACCTGGCCGGCGCCGAAATTGATCACCTGTTCCAGCCAGCCACGCAGCCAGAGCGCGCGGTGCTCCTGATTGGCATCCAATAGGGCGGCGTTCGCATAGGTGACCAGGTTGCTCTGCACTCGCGCCTCCAGAATCAGATCGGCGATGATGCCCCAGGACAGGGCGCTGACCGTCGTATTGTCCGGCGACACCCCCGTATTCATCACCTCGCAGGATTCCACACACAATTCCCCGATGTGCACCGAAGCCCCGATGCCGATCGAAGGCGCCTGCTGATACCCGCAATTCAGCACTCGGTTCTCGGTCAGGGCGCACTTGGCAAACCCGATCAGACTCAGCACTCCCCAATGCCGCATATCCTCAATACGATTCCGGCTGCAGGTGAAGGAGGTATGGAACACCGCCGTCACCCCGCCGCCGCCCCGCACGAGGCTGTTGTCAAACACCACGTTGGCCGTCCCGCCGCTGGTCGCGATGGGCCAGGCCGTATTGGTCACGCGGTTTCCCTGGAGGCGGACCCGGCTGGAAGCCACCAGCAGGAGGCCGTACCGCAACTCCTGCCCCTCGCTGTCGACCTGGTTGTCGAGGACTTCAGCCTCTTCGTTGCCGATCACCACGATCGCGTCCTGCACGCCCAGCACCTGGTTCGCGGCAATCCTGCCGCCGACGGAACCCAAACTGCCATTCTTGCCCAGCTTGGCGAGCAGCAGCGCAATGGGGCGCACCGAACCGGCTTCCTTCAACAAGGAACGGAGCTGATTCCGCTCCACGACCGTATTCCGACCGCTGATGGAAATGCCGCCGTATTCCGGAGAATTGTAGAGAAGGATGTTTTCACTGATGAGGCAGGCATCGGCGGCGACGTCGATGCCGAAGGCTTTGAGCGTACCCGCATCGACCTCTGCGCCCAGCCGCACGATGTAGTTGCCCACGATCCTGGATCCGGCCGCGAGCGAAAAGGGCAGGCCGGCGGACAATGCGTCGTTCAGCACGATGCCGAAGATAAACCCGAGCAGACGGTTTTGTTCGATCCTGGCTGGGAAGGCGACGCCTTGTAGGAACAGGCCTACCACCCCGCCGTCGCCCTTCCGCCCGGTCCCGGCATCGAAGCTGTTGCCGACGATGGTGAGGCTCGTCGTATCGGCGATCGTCACGACGCCGTATTGCACATTGTCCGCCAGGCAATGCGTGACACTCACGTCGCTGCTGCGACTGATGGCGACCCCGGCGATCTGACTCACCCCCTGCGGATGCAGGACGCACCGGTCGAGTGTCGTGTGGCGACAACGATCCATCGTCACCATGGCCTGGAGGCCCTGCCCCTGGCTCCCCTTCGTCTCCAACTCGAAGGCGATGCCGCTGACGGTGACATGCTCCAGCAACAGCCCGTCCGGATGCGCGATGCGGAGCAGCTCAGGCCCATCCGCCCGCACCACGCGCGCGCCGACCGTCTCCCCGTGCAGCGACACGCGGGACGATTCGATGCGGATCGGTGCGTGAATCTCATGCTCCCCTCCCTTAAGGCACACACACCCGCCTTCCTCCGGCAGTGAGTCGATCGCGGCCTGGATGTCCTCTCCCGGCTGCACCACCACTGTGCAACAGCCGGGAGTCAAGTCCGTGAGCGGTGGAAACACCGTTCGGCAGTCGTGGATCTCGCCGTCCGCTTCGATGATGGCCAGGTGGCAGTAATGGTGGTGGAGGCCGAGCGGCGGCGCCTGCGTCAGGTGCTCGATATCGGCATCCGCCGTCCTCGCCGCGAAACACCAGTAGTCCCCGCTATGGGCCATACCGCCGGAGAGGACGGTCATGGTGGCCTGCACGCCATGCTCCAGCACGAAGCCGGGATTCGCCGCCGACAGTTCGATCAACCCATCCGTGGTGAGATCCAGGTTGATCAGTTCCGATCCATCGGGCTTCCGCACGATGCCGGATTGATCCCAACGAATGACACGCAGGTGCTTGGCCGCATCGGGGACGCCTTGCGGAAAATCGGCGACCGGCAACGCCGGCGTAAAGGCCAACGTCTGGTCGGCATCGTCCACCGTCACTTTGCGCATCTCGCCGGGCAGGCCGGCGAATTCACGCTGGTCGTTCGTCAACTCCACCCAATCGCCGGTCTTGAAACGCAGGACATCATCCCGTCCCAGGCTGTCCACGCGCACCACGGTGCGCGTGGCCATGATCTCAGCGATCGTGGTGGCGACGTGCGCATTCTCACGCGACCACTTCACCTTCACGCTGCCGGCCGTGGCGCTGTGCACCTCGACCCGATACAGGTGGTTTTCCAGACCGCGATACCCGCCGGTCGGCGGGACCAGGCAGAGGTCTGGTTCCGTCGTCACCGCCACCGTCGTGGTGGTCAATCGCGCTGCGGACGGCTGGTTGCCGATCGGCCAGCCCGGAATGTCGGCCAGCGGCGTCTCACAATTCACCTCCGGCGGAATGTTTGCCAGCACCCGCACTTGCCAGGCCGTCTGCAGTCGAGTCGTGGAATCGACGTTGACGGCCGGCTCGATCAGCCCCGGCTCCAAGAGGTGGGTGACCTCCCGCCGCCACACATCCACATACACCAGCGACCGCACCTGTGGCGGAACGGTGACCGGCCCGCCATAGGGCTGGTTCTTCACCGGCAGCGCGGCAGAGCCGTACTGTTCTTCGATCGTGGCATCGAAGAGCGGCGCGGTGCCGTGGTTCTCGGCCAGGTATCCGTCGACGTACATCCGGCCCTGCCCCACTGTGAGGTCGCCGCCGCTCAACTCGATTTTGAATCCATCCGGCGTTTCGGCCGGCACGCCGCAGCGCCCGACGACATCGATGGTCTCGGCCCGCCATCGTCGGTCCTGGAGATCGACGTACTCGTTCCAATCGGCATCCAGGTCGACCCGTCCCTGTTGTCGCAGCACGCCCTGGTAATGATGCTCAGGGTTAAATCGTTTCCGGCTGTAATCGCCACTCATGTGCGCTCTCCTGATAGATAGTTCGTTTCAACTCCATGGCTCAGGCCGGAGCTCGTCACGTCGCGTAGAACACTCCCGCCTCCAGCCCGAACCTCAGATACTCGTGCAATCTAATCTTGAGATTGTCCTCCCGCTGCGGCGCGAAGACATCGTGGAACACCCCCATCTCGGACTCGTCGTCGGCTCCACGACGGATCTCCCGGGGACAGTGGTCGGCGAGCCGGCCATAGGCGGCCTGTCCGTAGCGCCGCGCGGCAAAGGCCGGTCTCACACGGGCCTGCGTCGCCAGCGTGATCGCCAGCTTTTCCGGATCGGTGAGGCTGCCTTTCGGCTGATCGGCTTCCAAGAGCGCCTGCTCCACGGCCAGATCCGGCTGACAGCGGTAGCGGCGCGGCACGATCGCGTTCAACGGTACGAAGGAGAACCGACAGCAGCCCTCCTGATTCTGATCGGACCACACCGGGTGAGACCACCCGTCGCCCCCGCCGAGAGCCGAAGCGAAGATCGTGTTCGAGGCCAGATCCAGGCGCTTCGTATGCACCTTGCCGATGACGGTCGAGTTGACGATCGTCAGCGTCCCGCCACCGGAGATGCCATCCGGCGCGGCAAAGGCCACTCTGGTCGGCGCGGTGCTGTCGATCAACGTGTGACTGATCGACACTTCGGCACTGTCGACGCAGGTCATGCCACCGAGCACCCCATGGTCGATCTCGACCTGCGTCCCCGGCTGTTCCACGACCAACGAAGGCACGGCGGGCGACAGGGGCTCACCGTCCCGCGCGAGGGCCAGCCCCGGTACCAGCGTGCAATGGCGCAATCGCAAGACCCTCGTCCCGGGACCGCCGGCGGCGGCCACTCGAATCCGTCCTCCCGTCATGAGCAAGCCGTTCAAGGTCAGTTCCGTATTCGGAGCCAGCGTCACTGTCCAGTCGCCGCCGAGTACGAGGGTCGGGCGATGTTCGTTGCTTGCCCGCAGTTCCACCTTCGCCGTCGTCGGCAGCGTGAGGCTGAGTGTTTCCTCATACCGTCCGCTGTCATCGATCTCGACGACCCCTCCGGCCTGGGCCGTCGTGAGCGCCGCTTGCAGGCTCTGCCCCTGCGTCACCGAGGCCGATCCACCGCCGAGCGCGAAGGTCTTGCTGCGCTCATACTCGCCGCCGCCGGTCGGCATGCTGAATCCGTAGTGGTAGGTCACGCGCAGGTTGACCGGCGGCGTACCGGGAGGGACGGCGATCCGCCCCAGCACAGGATCCACGGTGATCTTGCTGACCGGCAGGTGCGCCCAGGTTGCGCCCTGGTCGGAAAGGTTGCAGACGGTCACGTTGGCGAGCGACGTATCGAGATTGTCCGCCTCCAGGAACAGGCTTAACTGCGGGCCATAATACCGATCGAGATACCGGTCCAACACTCTCCGGCTGATCGGTTCCGGCACATTGATCGGCTCAGCCAGGTGCGCGATGTCGGTTTCCGATTGGGGCCTCGTGATCAGTTGCTGGTCGATCCCCAAGGGACTGAAGAGATAGCGCTCGTCGTCGAGCCGAACCGCGGGGGAACGGGTCAGCGAGTAGGCATCCAATGGCCAGAGGAAGAGGCCGACGTTGGGAATGTTATAGCGCCCCCGCTGGGTTTCGATACGCCGCACGTCGACCGAATGCGCCAGGCTATTGAAGGCCGTGTCGCGCCGCTCCAACGCTTCCCAATTGCGAAGGTCGGGGGTGGCACGATTGGCCGGACGAATGTGGTTCATGTACTGGCTGGTCTCCAGCCACTGGAAGAACTCCACCACCCGCGCGTTCCATCCCGTGACGTCTCGCGCCAATTGTTCAAGCACCGTCGCCGTGCCCTTGCGCCGTCGATAGGCAATCGTGTTGGCCACCTCGGCCCGCGCGCTTCTTGTCCGCTCGGTCACCCCATGCAGGGTACGGTAGCCGATCAGGTCGCCGATGTAGGGGGCGACCCAGTCGGCGCAGGTCTCGATGAACTGGTCGTCGTAGAGTTGATCGAGATTCTCCCGCAGCACGGCAATGTCTTCGGCCAGCACTTCGCACAACGCGCGCAAGGCGCCGCCCTGTTCGGCATCACGAATGCGGTAGACCGCAGGGAGAAGCCGGTAGAGTTTGTCTACTTCTGGATTCATTGGACCGCCTTCAGTTGAGTCAATGACACAGGATCGAGCAACAACAGTTCCGCCGCCGGCACGACCCCGTCCGCACCCATCGCCGGACGATCGGCGATCAGCCGCGGCTGAATCGCTGGTAGGGGGTAGTCTGTACGCGCGAACCGGTCCAGGTCCACCGCCGTCACGCCGGTCACGTCCTGAATCGCGGCGATCAGGTCGCTCAGCGCGACGGGCTGGCCGAAGTATCTGGCGTCGAAGGCATACCGTTGCCGCAACGTCTCCGCCACCGTTGCCATCACGGTCTCGGTCACATGGTCCGGCTGGACCGTGACGGTCCCGGCGACTTCGAACCAGGCCGGCCGATACCCCTTGACCGTGAAGGGCACGTACGGGTCCCCATAGGCGCGGAGCGCCTCCTTGAGTGTCGTCATCACGGAGCCGTCCTCATCCGGCACCTCCCCGTTCGGTCCGGCCACGGTCAGGAAGATGCTGCGCTTGCGCCCGTCCCATACCCACACGGCCTGCGCTTTGGCGATGCCCGAAAAGGTTCGAGCGAAATCTTCGTAATCCTGCAGCGACACCGCACGATCCAGCGTCAAGACGGCGAGCGGGGCATTGGTGCGGGCGTCGTCCCTCGATTCCGGATCTTCAGCCCCCTGCGCAGCCTCCGGATTCACGACGCCCTTCAACCCGAGCGGTCGACTCATCAGCAGGCTCAGTTGCCCGGCTTGGACGAGTCCTCCAAGGCCGGTTCCCTTGCGGTACTCGGCGCGCACGTTGTTTTGGCCGGTCGGCAACCGCGCCCCCGTGACGCCGTCGCCGAATCGGATCGTGGTGCGCCCTTCGTCGTCCTGCTTCGTGATGTAGATGCGTTCGGTGGGGCCATGACCGTAGAAGAACGGCACTTCTTGCCACAGCACCTCATTGACATAGACCTTGAGCGTCGAGGCCGACCCGTCCGGCGTATCGGCGCTGATATAGGTCAGCGGAGGTTGTTTCAATAGGAACCGCTGGTACGGAATGGTGGCATCCCCGCTTCCAAGCGGTTCCTTCACTGTCTCACCATGGGTTGCGGCGGCGACATTCGCGTTGATGCTGACGCTGCTGCGTTCGTAGATGTTGACCAAGGCGGTAGCCAGCTGGAGCGTCGTGCGGTCGCGGTCGTGGGTGATAGCAGTGGTCGATTCGTCGTCGAGGAAAGCGATTTCGCTGATCGTTTCGTCATCGTCGTTTGCGGGTTCGAGAGTGAACCAAAACCGAAACAAAAGGGCCAATCCCGAACGACCGTCGCGGTCCATTAAGCGTACGAGAAAGAGGGAGAAGGGATTATCTTTCAGCAAGGCGCCGAACTCCGAGGGACCCACGGGAACCAGTTGGCGACCGAGAACGTGGAGCGGCGGAGCTGATAAAACAAGAACGTCCTCTGGTTGCAACTCCACAGATTCGTCTGAGCCGAAAAACAACAATGGGCGCGTGAGAGCTTCGAGGAGATTACCGATGGCAGGAAAGGAGTTGCCGATCGCTGCGATGATCTCTTCGATGAGCTTCGTATCCAGCGCGAGCGCCAATTTCGTAATCCGCAGCCGTTGACGCTTGCCGCTAATCGCAATAGGACGGCGGGCCGCGAGTCCATCGACCCTGCTGTTCAACGCCAACGTCGAACCATAGAGAGGATATCTCACCGGCAGCGCCGCGACGGCAAGCTGCTCATTCTGCACAGCGACCGTCATGCTTCGCAGAAAATCAAGCTTGGTTTCGATCCCTAATTCCCACACTGTTCCCAAACCCAAGCGCGTGACGCTTCCAGCCATACCGTAGCGTGCCACCGAAAGATGAGTGACGCTCGTCACTTCAGAAAAAACCCATTTTCGCCCGGATTCTCCAGGAATGTCTTGTTCGATCACCATCCAACCACCAACAAGAATTTTCTCGTTCCGGCTACTGAGCGTCATTGCACTAATATCTTTATCCGCTGCTTCAAGATCCCATTCATCAAGTTTGCTAAATGTGCCCGGCGGATCGTATATAGCCTCCATGGGCGCATTATGGCCGAATGGTGAAGCGTTCGCGCGCATCACGTAGACAGCCGGCGCCATGGCAGCCACCACTTGTGGTGTGTCAGAGATCGCCGTCAATGTGAGACCTGTGCGATCGGCGGCAGCGTCGGTAACGATCTTCGTTACACGTCGAAGCGACGCCTGCCTCGTCCCCTCCGAATCCGCGATGATCAACAACGCATCGCCCACAGCGAGTGTGAGATTGACGCCCGCCAACCACAACTCCGTCATGTTCCAGGCCAACACCTGCGTCTCGGTCAATTGCGCCCGGAGCGCGTTCCATTCTGCCCGCGCCTCGATGGCTTCGATCGTCTCAAAGGTCTGTGGTTGTTCATCCGGCCCAGGGATGCTCTGCACCTTCGTGCCGACGGGTAGCGTAACCGGTTTCGCCCCCTGTTCAGGCGCGCCCGGAGTCTCTTCCAACGTGAAGGCCAAGTGCGTGGCGGCAGCCCGGCCGGACCCGAGTTGATACCCGAGCAGGCGCGACTGCTCCAAGATGGACAGCCGCTCCGTCGCAGTCCGCAGATAGGACTCGTTGGCGATGCGCTCCTGATAAAAGGTGAGGATGTCGCCGGTCACCGCCCAGGCATCGAGCAGTGCGATGGTGAAGTCATCGTCATCGCGAGTCCTCAGTCCACGCAACACTGGCCAGCGACCGTCGGACAGTCTCGCATGGAGGCTCTGCCGAAATGTCTGATAGGTTCCGACCCGATAGGCGATTGCCGACAGGCCCGGCCGGTTGAAGAGCGGGCCGGGAGTGGCAGCCTCGATACCGGCGCAGCAGCCGCATTCGTTTCGAGCCTCCTGACTCATTTCCCCCCTCCCAACGTGATGGTCAGCCGACCGTGCTCCGCAAAATTGCGGTCGTTGTCCAAACGCGCGACCTCCAACCGGCCGATGTCCAAGCGGCCGCTGTCGAGCGCCGAACTTTCCGGGACGCCCTGCCGCTGAAAGGTCAACACCTCGACCGATTCGATACCTGTCACCCGATGAGCCGCCGCATAGATGGTGCTGAGATAGACCGGCTGCCCGAACGTAAAGTTGTCCGGATGGAACAGGCCCCGACGGCCGTCCGGGAGGTCGCGATTGCTCAGCACGTCCAGCAACTCACGCTCCACGTCGCTCCGGAAGTGCTCGGGCGCGACACAGACGTGCAGATTGATCTCCAGCGAGACGAACTGCGGGCCGTCGACTTCCAGATCGTGGCCGGCCATGCGGTAACGCTCGACGTGCTCGCGGATCTCTCCCTCGAACTCTTCAGAAACCGCGGCGCCGCCGCCACGATCCACGGTGACGAACACCGTGTGCCAACTGCCGGTCCACCGGAACGTGGCGGCGGCCCGCTGAACATCCGTCCGGCGCTCCGTGACCTCGGCATAATCCGCCGGGGTCACAGCACGCTCCTGAACGCGATAGGCCACCGGGGCGCGCTGCCGCACGTCCTGCAACAATTCCGGTTCCTGCCCTCCTGCGGCAGGCAAGGGGTTCCGGACTTCGGTGATCTCCGGCAACGCCAAGGCAATATGTACCAAGGCATCCGCTCCGATGTTCCCTTCTCGCCCGTTGCCGACTCGATACCGAGCGGTGAAGGCGGTGCCGGATTCGGGCCTCCGGCCATGCACGTCGTCTCCGAAGCGGATGCTGCCGCTGCCGTCGTTCTCGACCTCGGCCACATATTCGTCCGCCGCAGCGTCGCTGTTGAGCAGGTCGCGCCGGGCCGTCCATGTCCTTGTCTCGGTGCCTTTGGTTCCGGTCAGGGTGACCGCAGGCTGGACATCGCGAAGCGACCACTGCAACGCCCTGCGCGCCGAATCCGCATGGTCATAGGGCGGCCCCGCATGGGTGAGCGGCGCCTTGGCCAGTCGAGGGCTGAACCGCGGCGGCACCATCTGCGGAGTGAACGCCGAGCAGCGATCCACCTCCTTCGGTCGCGGCATGAACAGGAAGGGGTCCGGCACGGTGCCCAAGTCCTCCCCTCCCAACGTCACCCCATGGTCCGCCAAGACCAGGTTGCCTCGCGCCACGCTGACGCCGTCGCGGTACCCCTGCTCCGTGGCGGCCGAGAGGCAGAAAGGAAATGGGAGCGCATCCTCCTCATGCCATGCAATTTCCGTAATAAGTTGGCTGGTCACGGGATCGGTCAGCGGCGCTCCGCCGGTCATAGTCGCCGCCACACGATCGATCCTCACGACATGACGCCGCGTAGGGTCCGCATCGGACGGCGACCCGGTTTCCGGGCCGATCACTTCCTCGAACAGCAGAATCGTCCCGATGGCGAGAGTCGGGTGGTGCCCGGCGAGCGTGGCTGAGCGTGCCCCCTTAGGCAGACAGCAACGTTGATTGCTCCAGGTATAAAACTGCAACTCGTTGTGCTCGGCGTAGAGGGATTGGAGAGACTCCATCGCTTCGAAGATGATCTCTGCACGCGCATAGACGCGCGGATCGTCGGCGATGGCGGTGGGTTGTCCCGGGATGCGTGTCGTGAACTTCGTTCCGATCGGAACCGCCGAATCGGCAGGATCGACCCGTACCACGTCGGCTGAGGCATGGACGTGAATCCAGGTCCTGGCGTTGCAGCCCTCGCTCATGTAGTAGTCCATGAGGCGGGCGTGGCGCCGCACCGAGATTCGCCGCCGCGCGGTTCCCAAGTAGGCCTCGGTCGCCACGGCATCCTGTTGGTAACTCAACTGGTCGGCGGTGTAGGCCAAGGCCTCCACCAGCATGACGCCGAGATCGGCCGCGTTGCGTTCCTTCCATTGCGGCATCAGCACCGCCATCCGGTCAAGCATGACCCGGCGGAAGCTCGCATAGTCCTTGGCCAGATAGTCGATGACCGGCCCGGGCTCCGTGGCCTCCGGACAGCGGTGACGCGGCGCGCAATCGAACGGGCTCGGACATTCCACCTTGAACGAAAACGCGATGGCGGCCGACTGCGGATCGAACTCCGGCGGCACGCTGTCATCGAGCGCGTTGGTAACTAGGCGCAGCGTATACAACGAGAAGTCCCCCGGCTGATCCACTTCGACGGTCAAGACATGGGCCGACGTTCCGCTTCCGGCGCTGACTCCCAGCACACGGATCGGGGTGATGCGTTCGCCGCCGTCGATCCGAATGTTGGCCGACGTCGGAGTGGGCGTGACCAATGGTTTGACGAAATGGACTTCGAGTGTCCGCTGACGCTCCGCTTCCGTCGGCGCGGCGCGGTCGATGACCTCCAGAAAATCGATGCCGTTCAACGTCGGATGGTCGCGGACGGCCTGACGCCGCAGTTCGTCGCAGCAGGAATAGGTCACGCTCCGCCTCCTTGCGCAAAGGTCCCCGTGACACGAGCGCCGCTCTGCCTCATCACATACTGCACCGTGACCTGCAGGGTCGAATCGACGGCCTCTACCCGCACGGCCTCCACCAGGATCAGTTCGCCCAGCCACCGTTGCAGGGCGCTCTGCACGAGCACCTGGGTCGTGGCCGCCAAAACTTCGCTATTGGGCGAAAACACCAGCTGCAGGAGGCCGCTCCCGAAGTCCGGCCGCATCACGCGTTCGCCCGGGCTGGTGAAGAGCACCTGCTCGATCAAGTCGCGAATGTGGTCGGCCTCGTCCGTTGCAGCGGTCCGGCCTCGCGCGTCGAACCGATAGGGAAAATCAACCTGCCTCATCGTCAGACTCCCGTGACCCTGGTTTGCGTGACCGTCGCGAGCAGCGGCGTCCCGGAGGGCGTGCAGATCGCTTGGCTATCGATCAACAGCAGCGGCAAGCCGTTGCTGGTCACCCTGGTTGCGGCCGTGACGTATTGGGCCGTGACGCAGGGACCGTTGCCGGACGGAGGCGGCGGCAACGTGCACCCCGCGACGGCATACAGACTAGTCATCGGCACGGTCGGCTGCCCACTCACCAACACACGCGGATTCGGCGCCACCGGCGTCGCCTGCCCGGCATGGCTGCACAGCACCGTCGCCCCCAGATGCAGTAAGAATCCCGGCATATGATTCCCTCCCACTCAGACAATCGTGAGGGCGCCGTTATTGATCGTGACCGCCGGGCCTACGAGCGTCACCATCGCACCCTTCCCGTTTTGAATGTAAATGCCCGTGTCGTTGACGATCAGCGTGGCACCCGTCGCGCTTTTCAGCATGATGCCGCCGGTCGGGCCCGGCACGTCGCTGATCACGATGGCATTCTGAGCCGCCGTCTGAATCACCATGTTCGGGCTGACCGGAATACCCGCCAACCCCAGGGCCGGGACCTCGGCCACGCTGCCGTACCAACAGCCGCTCCAGATCGGGTAGTCCGGATTCCCCTGCTCGAACTCCACCCACACCCCCGCCCCAATCTGCGGCAGCATGTACACACCCATTTGTTTGCCGCTGGCGGGAAAACAGGGCATGGCCCAGGAGGTCGGAATCAACCCCGCCACATCCGGCACCTGCACCTGTAAGCGCCCCATCTGCATGGGATCGATATTGTTCAGCACCGTCCCGCGATACTTGCCATAGTATTTGTGTGTGTCTGTCATACCGGCACCATCGGTGTGATGGAGACCAATCCGTTCCGCGTGAGACGGAAATTTTGTTTGCAGCTCCCGCGCTTGATCGTCGTCGTGACACTGTCCACATAGTACAAACCGTCAAAGGCCAGCCCTGCGCAGCGTACTCCCACCAGGCTGCGAGCCTTCAGCAGCCGGCCGTATCGCGCCACATCCAGCGACCCGCTGCCGGTCACCGCCTCCATCGACTCACTCGCCGCCGTCAGGCCCTCACCGAGCGCTTCGGGCGCGGAAAGTTTCCCCGTCGCCTTGAGGATCGACAGTTTGGTCACCGGCGGTCCCACCAGACCCAGCGGCGGTTGCAGCGGGTTGATGTCGGGAATCGGGATGGGAATGGGCACCTTCGTCAGCGCATTGTGAATCATCACGATCGGGAGATCCTTCTTGGTCGAGTTGAATTGAAAGTTGAGCGACTCCACATTGCGATCGAAGTCCATGTCGACGTTCAAGGCCGGCTGCGGCACCCCGACCTTGATCTGCGGGCCCCAATAGGCGGTATTGGTGCCGGGGACCGGTCCCGGCTCGACATAGAAGACATAGCCGGCCTTATGCGCCAGCTCACGGATGTAGTTGAGGTCGGTGTCTTGTTGGGACGGAATCCGCATCGTGGGAATCGGCACATCAAACACGATCGGTGGAATCACGAGCGGGATCATTCCGAACACCGCATATTTCGCCAGAATGGTCATGACCTGCACATTCACCGGCATGGCAGGAAACGGCAATCCGTCGAACGACTGGAGGTCCATGACCTTGGTCAAGTCCTCGCCGGTGATCGTGAGCGTCGACTCCCCCGGCTGCTCGCCGGAGCTGATTTCCTGGGTGGTGATCACCCCATCCATCAGCACGTGGGGGATGAGGTTGATCGTCGCCACCAGGACCACGCGCATGAGCGGCATCCGGGTCGCCGCGACGAGGAACGCCTGCTGCAGCGGCGACTTGTTTTGAATCGTGAACTTCAATTGGAACCCGCCGGCAGTTCCGGTTGCGCTCGTCACCTCGACGTCGGTCAAGGCCTCCAGGACCGGTTGCGGAACCGGAAAGGGCACCACCGGCCCGGCGAGGACTGTCAGGTGAATGCCTTTAAGCACCGGGAACTCCCGTTGTATTCTCTGGCAACGCAATATCGATGCGGCGGTCGAGGGTCTCCGTGAGTTCGTCCGGCCGCACCGCGTCGTTCGCGTCGCACAACCGCCAATACTGCTCCGGATCACCCAGATAGGTGGCCGCCAGATGGTCCAGTCGCTCGCCGCCCGCCACCCGGTGTTGCTGCACCACGGTGAATCGATCGCTCCCCGGCACGAAGCGGCGTCGCAAGTACACGAGCATGGTGCCGTCGGCGGTCACGAGAGAGGCGGTCTTCACGTTGTAATACCGGCTGGTTGGCGGAAAGGAATTGGCCTTCAAGGCACTGTCCAGTAAGGCCTGTAATGGATCACTCACCTGTGTTCCCTCCTCTCATCCAAGCCCTGTCTCAAGAGATGCCCGTCAGTCCGAGCGCTCCCAGCGTGCCACCTTGGGCCTTCGCCCGCAGCCCTTCCTTCTGCTGCAGATAACTCATGAACAGGCTCCCGGCCTTGTGCGTAAAGCCCACGTCATCAATGGACAACACTCTCATCCCTAGGCTGACCTTCGCTCGGACCGGATTCAAATTGGGGTCGAACGCCTCTTCGGTCACACTGAACTCAGTCACCCGCACGGGAATCACACGGTTCTGGCCGAACACGAACAGCGGCAGGGCCGTCTCCATCGGAAGAATTTCCAAGGTGCCGAGACTGGAGAGGGTGTGGTTGGTCGTCAGTTGGCCCGTGCTCGGATAGAGCAGGGTCTCCAGCGCCGCCAATTGGGGCGCAATTCCCGCCTCCCCGACAACCGCATCGCCCTGCTCCATCCCGTCCGTCGCGTCGATTTCCGCCTCGAGCTTGATCGTCTCCACCGCCGGCCCCTTCAGTCGCAGCGCCTCCGACCGGTCCCCTCCCTCGCCGGCGCCCTGCACTTGCAGCGTGCGACTCAGCGAGTCCGGGTTGTATTGGAGCACAATGATCCGTTGGACCTGCGCCGTGGCGGGATCGATCAAGACGAGGCCGCCCTTGAGAAGTTTGGGGGAACCGGGAAAGGTGCTCATGATCCTGTGACTCCGTTAGAAACGCCGCACAAGGCCGACATTCAAGCCGGCTTTTTGCACATCCGTGAAATCATTTGGATTGACGCCCAGAGTCAAATTAGTTTCGAATTTCACGCCGCGCCCGATATCGACCTGAAAATCCAAGGTCAACTCACCCTGTCGTCGGAAGGTCAGGCCTTTGAAGAAAATCCCGGTGCCAAGCGCCAGCTTGTCAGCCATGTCAGGCTTGACTCCGGCAAAGCGGTAACTGTCCTTCAACACGTTCAAGCCCAGCGCGTAACGGCCCAGGGCATTTTGCAGGACGGCAGGTTCGTCGGGATGCAGAATCGCGGCTTGATAGAGGTGATGTCCGTAATCGAGCAGATTGTTGTCTACATCGAGTTTGAGCCTTTCCAAAAAAATGGGCAGATTGCGGAAAGCCGGTTCGTCCGTCTTTGGCTGGCGTTGGATTAAGCCGCCGTGCGCATCGCTCGCTTGAACCCTCGCCGTTGTCAGAACCGGTACAGGATCGTGGTGTGCTGTAGCAGAATGCGTGACGTTTACGGATTTACCGGTTTGCTGTAGGACGTGAGCGAGTTCATGGGCTAAGAGTCGCTGCCCCGGGCGAGTATGGGGCGAATACTGTCCGGCGCCGAAGACCACATCCCGTCCCACCGTGTAGGCCAAGGCATTAACCGATCGCGCAGACTCCGCCGCCGTGGCATCGGCGTGGATACGGACCTGGCTGAAATCGTGCCCGAAGCGCGACTCAAACAGACCGCGCGTCGCCCGATCCAGCGGGCGACCAGACGACGCCAACACGTCCTGCACCAACGGCGGCGCAGTGTCTGGAACGGCCGGACCTGAGGCCCCCCGCCGCTGCACCATCGCCGATGGTGCGCCGGGAGGGTGCGGCGCCGACGACTTGGCGCTTTTGCATTCCCGCTTGGTCAGCACCAGGAACCCATCCGGACAATGGTAGTCGTAAAAACAGAGCGGCGTCGCGGCGGGCGGCGTTTCGGTGACGAGCCGTCCCGGCCCCATGCCGACCACGATGTCCCTCGCGCGAACGATGACCCTGACCACGAGGCCGTCGCTGAAATGCACGAAGCAGCCGTAGTTCCCGTTGGCGATCGGCGGCTCGCAGGTGATTTTTTCCACCCTCGCCTGCGAAGTCGGCGTGATGTCGTGTTGCACGTACGTTTCGGCGGCCCGTTTGCTGATGCTCTCCGGATCGCCACGCCAACTCGGGCAGCGGCTGCCACCTTCGTCGGTCACACCATCTTTCGGAGCAGCCCCGTCGGAGGCCGGTTGCTCCCCGACCGGTGTCGATTCTTCCCCGGCAGCGCGGCTCAACAGGCCGTCCTCTCCGGAGAGACGCCGTTGCACCAGGGCACCGGACGATCTGATCGGAGAATCAGCCCCACCGGCCGGCATCCGCATCACCTGCTCCGCCACCCGATCCGCCTCTTGCTCGTACGCATCGCCCGGCTCGTTGATGACCAGCTTCGCCTGCATCGCTCCACCAAGAAGCTTCTTGCTCTTGCATTCCTTACACTCTCCACTGAAGCCGGCCGACCCGCCACAGGCACAGGCTCGCTGCAGCATGCGTTCGCGGGTCGGCGTCACCGCAAAGCTTGGAATGCCTGCCTGTCCAAGATACAGTCCGGCTTTCATCCTGCCCCTTACCCCATAAGACATCCAAGCGCGGCGATCGTCACCCGTAAAAACGCACAGCCTTTCCGTAGACGGCACCCTCGAGCTGGTAGAGGTCATGCGCGATCAGAGGGCCCTGACCAAGCTTACTGGTGAAAGGAACCGTACCGCATGTTTCTGCGCCGGCCGTGAGCGCCGCATGTACCGGAATCGTCCCCTTGGCAAAGAGGGCCACGAGGGTATTCGAATCCGGTGCGGTTTGCGGATAGAGGTCATGGGTCTGCGCATAAAACGCATCAAAGTCGGCGAACGACGGCTTGCTATCCCCATTGCCGTACAGGTTATCGATCTGGGGCACAGGATCGAGCCACTGCGTCTTGTCGGAAACGGACCAGGCAAAACAGTTATATGTCGGCGTGGAGGGTTCGATGACACACCAATCCCCCGACACGAGCCCAGGAAATGCCTGACTCACACCGGCCTCCCGCGGGTCCGTCGGATCCGGTTGCCGACCACCGAAACTCGCACAGTCACAGACCCGCATGATCGTGGACTGTTCACCTGCCTGCTGCACAACATGGCTCAATTCATGCGCAAGCAGCCGATTCCCTTCACCTGTCCCCGGAGCAAACCGCCCGGTGCCAAAAGCAATGTGATGCCCAACCGTGTAGGCACGAGCGTTGATGGACCGCGCGGATGCCTCAGCTTCTGCATCTGCATGCACCCGCACCTGGCTGAAGTCATGGCCGAAACGAGGTTCGAAGAAGGCCCGGGTTGCGGCATCGAGCGGCTGCCCTGGTGAGTTCAGCACATTGTGGACGATCGGCGGGGCTTCCATCACCCCAGTGTCGCCGCTTGTCGCTCGACGCTGGATCAGCGGAGTCCCGATATCGCGGTGCTGCCTGTTCAGCTCGGCGTCCGGCATCCGCATCACCTGCTCCGCGACCCGATCTGCCTCCTGCTCGAATTCGTCGCCCGGCTGGCTGACTGCCAGTTTCGTCTACAGCGGCTTGCCCAAGAATTTCTTCGTCTTGCACTCCTCACATTCTCCGGCGAGTCCCGCAGCTCCCCCACAGGCGCAGGCACGCTGAAGGAGGTACCCAGACGACGGACTACTCGCGGCGCGGCTGGTCGTTTGGAGCGCGGCCGTCTTGCTCATCGCATCAAGCCTTTACCAATGCCGTCGGCGACATCTGTACCGGTCAGGCGCGGGCTTGCCTCGCCGGGGATCGAGATCGCCTTCGTCCGAAGGTGCGGAACATCGCCCAGGCTCGCGAGCCGCTCCGCCATGCCCGGTTCCGCGAACAACAGCGCCAGCTGCTCTTGCAGCCCCTGCGCGATCGCATGCCGGTCTTCATAGCGAAACCCCTTGAGCGCGAGCTGATCGATCTTCACGATGACGCGCCTCATACCCATCCCCTCGTTTCGGCATCCGACAACGGCCGGTCTCGTTTGGCCGCCTCGCTGTGCGCCGCCTGCAGCAGATGCCCCATGCGCACCGACTCTCCGGCATGCGCGGCGAGAAACGCCGCATTCAGGGCGATGTTTCGGATATTCCCACCGGCCATGTGCAGCTTGGCGAGCTTGGCATAGTCCAACCCGTCGGTGGGTGTGGCCGCGGGGAACATGCTGCGCCAGATGGCCTCCCGCTGCAAGGCATCGGGAAAGGGAAACTGGATGACGAATCGTAGCCGGCGGTGAAAGGCCTGATCGAGCGCCGCCTTCATGTTGGTTGTGAGGATCGCCAGGCCGCGATAGGCCTCCATGCGCTGCAACAGGTAGCTCACCTCGATGTTGGCGTACCGATCGTGGCTGTCCTTCACCTCGCTGCGTTTGCCGAACAGCGCGTCGGCCTCGTCGAAGAGGAGAATCGCTCCACTCTCATCCGCCGCATCGAACAGGCGTCGCAAGTTGCGCTCGGTCTCGCCGATGTATTTGCTCACGACGGCCGAGAGGTCGATGCGGTAGAGATCCAGGTTGAGTTCGTTGGCCAACACTTCGGCGGCCATGGTCTTGCCGGTCCCGCTCTCCCCGGCAAACAGGGCCGTGATGCCCAGTCCTCTCGTGCTGCGATGGCCGAATCCCCAGTCCTGGTAGACGGTCAGCCGATGCCGTACCTGCGCGGCCATGGCTCGGAGCGTGGTAACTTGCGCCGGCGGCAAGACCAGCACCGCCCAATCGGCAGCCGGATCGATCCGTTGTGCCAACTCATCGAGTTTCAACCGGCCCGCCTTGCGGCAAGCCCGCCAGAGCAGTCCCTCCGGGCGTTCACCCCCGGCTAATCGACGGCGCAACTGCGCCCCGGTCTGCGCAATAGTCCCCGCGCTCAAACGGAACTGCCAGGCGACCCCATCCAGCGAACCATTGACGAAGGCCGCGTCCCCGCCCAGCGCCTGTTCCCAGAGGAGCCGTTGCTCGGCTGCCTGCGGACGATTCACCTCGGCCGAGATACCCGTCCGGTGAAACGTGGGCAACTCGGGACCCGTTACGAAGATAAGGCCGCCGAGTTGATCGATGAAGGTGCTCACCTGCTTTGGCACCTCACGCTCCGTGCATTCCACCACCAACGCCGCGTTGAGGAGCATGGTTTCCCGTTGCCACAAGACGGCGAGCGCTTCGATCTCCGACGGCGTGGCCGGCACCATCGATGCGGGCAGAACATAGAGGTGCAGGCCGAGAGCCGAGGCTACGGAGGTCGCCACGTCGCCCTGCCCCTCTAGATCGTCGCCGGTCAACAGAACCAGGCTCGACAGCGCCCCCTCTGTCTGGAGTGTGGACAGGACCGAGGCCGCTGTCTCTCGATGGGCCGTTGCCAGCAATTCACCGGCCCGCCTCATTCGCAGCAGCGGCCGCAGGCGCGGATCGAGATAATTGACGCCGGCCAGATAATGCAGCACCCGTTCATCGATGCGCAGCCGGGCCTGCGTCAGGCCCTGACTTTCATCGAGTTCGATGAGGCGCCAGCGGCGCAGCGGTCCGATCGGGGCCAGGGCGCTCCAGTGCGGTTTCTCCAACGCAGCCAGGGCCAAGCCGAAGGTGACGGAAGGGCGATGGCTGCCACCCAGGGCGTCGCCGCAGACCCGTGCCAATTCGGCGTTCATCTCGACTCCCGCGCAGAGCAACAAGAGATCTCGTTCGAATCGGCTCAAGCCGAACAGATGGGTCACCAGGTCGATCGCGGAATGGGACGCATGCTTGTCATCGATGTCGTTGATGGCCGACCTCCCGGCCTCCGCAGGTTCTCCCCCGGCGAATCTAGTCTTCAACCGGTCGAATTCCTCGACCAAACAACGTTGGTTGTCTTCGACCCAGGTCTCGTATGCCGTTCGCTCGCTCATGTGATCTTCACGCGGTAGTCGAAGAACGCCGGCGGCTGGGCCGCCAGGCCGATCAAGGGGCTGTCGATGCCGTCCACCCGCAGACGCGCGAGATGCTCGCCGACCGGCGCCTGCTCCACGACGAAGGTGAAGGAGCTTGCAGGACCGGACCAGGCCTCAGGCAAAAGCTCTCGGTCGCCGAGCAATAAAGAGACCTGTTGCCCCGTCCGCACATCCGGTGCGCAGGTCACAGTCACGCTCGCATTTCCGCTCCCATCCCTGGCCACCGTCATGGGGAGGGCGGTGGTGATCTCGGGTCCGAGCACCAACCCCAAATGGTTGCTGATCCTGGGTTGACTCTCGGTCGGACGCAGCACCTTCACTGCAACGTGATACAACCCCACAGGAAGCGCGGGGACCGCGGCCTCCAGCAACGTGGGCGAGTCGCCCGCCAGCGCTGCAACTTCCTGCATGACATCCAAACGGTCATTCACAAAGACGACGGCGCGCCCGGTGCCGTCCAAATGGTGCCCGGTCACTTCCACCGTCGCGCCCGGCACGGCAGTCGGCTGCCCGTCCTTGGACCGTATGGTCTGGATCGTCGGATAGGGCGGCAAGAGATCGGCCTGTACCGCCACGCCCTGATCCCGTTTGGTCACCGGGTCAACCGGGCCACGGCTGAGCACCGGCAAGGTCGGCTTCGTCGGCTTGGCCAATTCGATCAACACCACCGTGGCCACGTAGGCCGCGGTGGGTCGATAATGGGATTGCACGGCCGTCCAGAGTTTGGACATCTCTTCGCTGCTCAAGGGGTCGGGCACGATCTTGATCTGTTCTACTTGATCGGCCAGCCCGCAGTCGGCCAAGGCCCTGAGCGCAGGCGGCAAATTGCTATCCACGGCGGGGGACGGATTCAACGCGGTCGTGATGGCCTTGCGATCGAGCACCGGCGTCTCATGCAGCAGCTGCATGGCATAGCCGAGCAGAATTTCACTCCCCAATTCCTCGGCGCTGTAGGCGCTCACCAGGTAATGGAGGTCCAAGGCCAGCGGCGGATTGCTGAGCCGTTGCGTTCCCGATCCGTCGCGGGACGGCAAGGCATGGTTGCGCCAACCTGTGTTGAAGGTGACCTGATGGAGAAACAGATTCAGCTGGGTGCTTTCGGTGCCGTTGACCGGCACGACGCGATCCGGCGGTAAGGCGCTCACCGTCACGGTGCTGCCCAAGAGGCCGCTCACGTTGTGGTTGATCAAGCCGTCGTTGAGCAGATCCCGAAGAACGGCCGTGACGCCTGCAATGGCCAATGCCGTGCTCATGCCCGCCCCCCATGGCGGCGCGCCAAATAGTCTTCCAATGACATGGACGGTGGTCGCGAACCGGTTTTGCGCTTGGGGAAGGCCGGCGTCGATTGCGCCGTCACTTCGATACGTCCGATCGTGACCTGCACGGGAGGCTCCTCATTCAGCTGACCCTGTTTGGGCCCTTGTCCCGACTGTTCGGCCGGACACAGCGAGGGCGGCGCCGACAGAGCAAGTGATGGCTGCGCGTGCGGCGACCGTACCAACAGCAATGGAGGCGTCATGAGAGGCCTCTCCACCACCTCTGTCCGACCAGATCGTTCAGGCCGGTTCTCCGCCGATCGACGGTTCGGTTCCGGTCCCGCAGGGGCCACAGGCAGTGAGCGGGTACGGAGCGGAGGCTGCTGTTCGATACTCGTGACCTCGCTCCTGGCGGCGCGTCCTTCCGCCCTGATTGCCGTGGGCGATGGCTCGGCCACGGGCGGCGGCTGGATGACAGGAGCGGCCTGGATTCGACCCACCGGAGTCCCTGCAGGTAACGGCGCATCGATGGCTGAGGTCGATGGCGTGGTGGGAGCGACGCGACTGGGCGCTTCGGGCATCCGCCTAAGCACCTCCGCCGGAGCAGGCTCCGCCATCGCCGATTCATCAACGATCGAGAAGCCCGGCTGATCCGTCGCCGGTGCGAACATCGAACGAGGACGCGGTTGGACGGTGGGCAGGCTTCCGGTCTGCCGTTGAATGAGTCTGGTCAGGAAATCGCTCATGAGAGTGCCATCCCCACATAGAGGCTGCGGCGTTGTTCGCTCAAACGGAGGATCTCCCCTTCCGTCCAGCCATAGGTGCGGGCCAGGAGATCGATCTCCTGCAGCAGCCTTCGGCCACGCACCTGAACTTCGTGCCAGAGGAAACCGGCAACATCGAACAGGCTCTGCCACTGTCGCCCGCAGACCTGACAGGAGAGGTCGATCAGGATCTCGGCCAACGGATCGACTTCACTCAGCCGTCCCGTCAGGGCTTCCTGCAGCTCGTCCGTCCATTGCGAGAGGTCCAACATCTGCGCCCCACGGCGCACGCAGCGCGAAAGGATGAGGCGGCGCGCCGCTTCCAGATCCTGTACGGCGGCAGCATCGGCGAGGTCACGGCTGGTGGGTCCGCGCAGTTCCCAAGAGCGACCGCCCTGCTCCACGGTGGCCCAGATGGAGCTGGAGGTGGCCGCCGAGCCCAGCAGTCCTTCGCAGGAGAGGTCGAATTCGAGGCCGCTGCGGCAATCAGGGCATTCGGCGTAACTCTCGATTCGATCCCCGAAGGTGGCGCGGCGCAGTGCCAACAACCTCGCATCGCGCGCCCCCACCGACCAGTCGCAGAGGGACTCGAAGGACTCCTCAGGACAGGCGTACTGCAAGAGGAGCAAGGCCCGGTCGAGCGGATGCCGGTTCACCCCCTGCTCCCACAGATCGAGGACGGTTGCGGACGGCAGGCCCGCCTGTGGTTGCTGCGTCATCGTCACGGCTCCGTAAAGGTCGGCTCAGACGGTTCCGTCACCTCGTAATCCCGCTCCCAGCCCTCGTTTTCGAGCTTGAGGGTTTGAATCGCGACCGCGTTCGCATTGGCATCCAGATCTGGCTGGGCCTGATATTCCGACACCCAACAGCGGAAAACCTTGTAGGCGATCGCCAGTTGCCCCGCTTCGTTGTACAACTCGATGATGATGTCCTTGCGGAAATCCTTGAGCGAGACCTCCGATCCCAAGCCCGACCCGAAATTCCAAACCTTGTTCGCCCACTGTTCGAAGGCTTGGTCGTGGGTCACGCCGCGCTCTAAGGTGATCGCTTCATACTTGGTGCGGCCGGGCGACTTCCGGCTGGTGCTGGGGTCGCCGCCCTCGCGATGTTCCACCACTTCGGTCGAGCGCTTCAGCGCCCCGACCTTGCTGACCCCCGCAACGTAGCGCCCATCCCATTTGACCCGAAACTTGAAGTTCTTGTAGGGATCGAACCGATGCGTGTTGACGGTAAACTGCGCCATGTTTTCCTCCTATTAGGTCGCGATCTGGCCGGCCATCTGCTGCAGCTTGATGATCACGAACTCCGCGGGCTTGAGCGGAGCAAACCCGACGACGATGTTGACGATGCCGAGGTTGATATCGTTTTGAGTCGTGGTTTCCTTGTCGCACTTCACGAAGTAGGCCTCCTTCGGGGTCGTGCCCTGAAAGGCCCCTTGGCGAAACAGGTTGTGCATGAAGGCGCCTAGGTTGAGCCTGATCTGCGCCCAGAGCGGTTCGTCGTTCGGTTCGAACACGACCCACTGCGTACCGCGGTACAAGCTTTCTTCCAGAAACAGCGCCAGGCGTCGGACGGGTACGTATTTCCATTCGCTCGCTTCCGCATCAGATCCTACGAGGGTACGCGCCCCCCAAGACACGGTCCCGTACACGGGAAAGGTGCGAAAGCAATTCAGCCCCAGCGGGTTCAGCACGCCGTTTTCTCCGTCGGTCAGGGTGTAGGCCAACCCTTGCACGCCACTGAGCTTGGCCTCCGTCCCTGCGGGCGCCTTCCACACCCCACGGGCCACGTCGGTGCGGGCGTACAGTCCCGCGACGACTCCGCAGGGAGCAAATTGCCGCAGCTGGTAATTGTTCAGGGGGTCGGCGAGTTTGAGGCGGGGAAAATAGGCGGCGCCGTTCAGGTCGTGTACGGTCAAACCCGAGGAGATCCAATCGACGCCGGAGGAGACGTCGGCGACGTTCGGCGGACTATCGACCAAGAGAAATGCCCGCTTTTGCTTACAAAACGTCATGGCGGCACCGAAGATCGAGTTGGGGTCCACGGTCGGGTCGAGGGCACTTGGATTGCTCGCTTGGGATCGCGTAGCATCGGGGATACAGAGAATGTTGAACAGGTCGACCTTGTCCAACGCGTAGATGCCCGTAAAGAGGCTGGGGCTCCCGATCAAATCGGCAGTCAAGGGCAGTTTCGTCCCATCCACGCCGAGCAGCGCACCGGTCTGCGCGAGCGTCGCTCGGCCCTGCCCCACCCAATAATGTGCCACATTGGCTGACTTCACGACCCCCGTTGCCAGCTTGAGTGTCGCAGCGGCATCATCGGGGGCTCCCGCGCTGAACGTCATCTTTGCATCAAGCGCCCCGGGAACAAGTTCAGGCGGAAACAGCGCGTTGATGCGCACGCCTTTTCCACTGGCACTCGGCACACACCGAATCGACGCTCCAGGCAGAGTGGCCTGCAGTTTCAAATTCACCTTGGTTTCAAGAAGTCGACAGACCCCCGCAATCGAGGACGGGATCGGGTCTCCTGGTGCGATGAAGGTGCAGTCCACATTATTGATGGCGCCCGACGGCACGTCGCTGCTGATTTTGAGCGTATAGGTCTTATCGTTCTTGATCTGAGTGAGGTCGATGTCCCCCCCTACCGTTCCGGTTTCCATCGGCCGTCCCGCGGTCGCGTCCGGCACGGCCACCGACACGAGTTGCGAGCCGTTGTCCGCGTGATTCACCACCGCCACGACATAGTTCGTCTTGGTACTATCCATCGTGACGTTGGAAAAGACCTCCGTCGTGTTGGTGGATCGATCCGTGATGGTCAGATTAAACGCCTTCGCATCCGAGCCCACGGCTCCATAGTCCACATCGACGATGACGTTGTTCGCCCAGGCTCCCTTGCTGAGAGCGGTCACGGTGAGAGCTTGTTTGCTGCTCACTTGGTCGCCGTCCTTCAATGTAATTTTTCCTGCCACCGCATCGTTCTTCGGCACCCGCACAACATAGGCTTGCGAGCCGCCATTGTTGAAGAACTGCTGGACGGCGTAACTCACTTCGCTGTCGGCGGCGAGCCCCCCGAACGCGCGCTCGAAATCGGCAAAGCTGAGAATGCGGCTCGCGCGATGATCGAGACCGCGTGCGGTGTAGCCTACGAACGCCGTGATCGACGTGGCGACTCCGGTGATGGTGCGCACCCCGCTCGGCAATTCCTCGATGTACACACCCGGATAGGTTGGTTGCACTGGCATACTCATCCTCCTCGGCTTGGATAGTTCACTTCGTTCGCTGGTCCTGTTCGAGATACGTCCGAATGGCCTCGAGGTGCGCGCGATTGAGACTGTAGAGCGGCTGGGTCGCCGTCCTGCGCTTCGTCAGCCACCCTCGCGCGACTAATTGGTCCAACGCGGCAACCGCGTCCCGCTCATCCTGCTCCCCGCGGCTGCTTTGACCGATCCACCACGTGAGCACACCCTCGTGCGTGTCCTTCGCATCCGGGTGACGGACGAGGTAATCGAGAATGCGGCGCTGGAAGTCTGCCTCGCGCGATATCATCCGGCCTCATCCTTAGGACAGCACTCCGGTGCTGCAGTTCCTCATGGGAACTGCAGCAATAGCGATGCCATGTTTCGCGGGCTGGTTTTCTCGCAGCAATCGATGTGGGCATGGGTGTGACTGCGGCGGTTCTGCCGCAGCGCGTCGCGGGAAGGCGATGTGAAACGCTGCGTGATTTCAGGATGATGACGACTGCGGCAAAAGCCCCGCAGCCGTGAGGCGGTCACAAGATCTCAGCTGATTCACCTTGGAACAACTGGCGGTCGATGCCGTACTTGCGCAGGAGCCGTTGAAAGCTGCGACGCTCCTTCCCTGCTGCCTTCGCCGCATGGGTCACGTTGCCCCGAAAGGTCGCGAGCGTTTTCACGAGATAGGCCCGCTCGACATCCATCGCCGCCGAAGTCTTGGCCGCGCGCAACGAGCCGTCCAACCGAAGGGGCTGCAGCGATTCGGCGGCAAACTCGATGTCCTTCGCCTGGAGGACAGGCCCCGTCGTCATGACCAGCGCGCGCTGCAACGTGCTCTCCAATTCGCGCACGTTGCCAGGCCAGGAGTGCGCCAGCAGTTTTTGAATGGCCGCCGGAGAAAGCCGACGGGGTTCCTTCTCCTCGGCCTTGGCATGGCGCCGTAGAAATTGGCGGGCGAGCAAGGGAATGTCTTCCGCTCGGTCCCGCAACGGCGGCACCACCAGCGCCAGGACGTTGAGCCGATGAAACAAATCCTCGCGAAAGTGCCGCTGGGCGACTGCGAGCCGCAGGTCGTGGTTGGAGGCCGCGAGGAGACGGACATTGGCTACCCGTGCGCGCGAGCATCCCAACGGCCGGTATTCGCGATACTGCACGAACCGCAGCAGCTTGGCCTGGGCATAGGGCGTGAGGGCGTCTACCTCATCCAGGAACAACGTCCCTCCCTCAGCTTCCGACACCAAGCCGTTCTGCTCGGCGGCCGCATTCGTGTAGGCCCCCTTCATGTGGCCGAACAGTTCGTTTTCGAAGAGTTGATCCGGTAACGCGGCACAATTGATGGGAATGAAGGCCTTGTCCTTCCGTGCACTGTGGTAGTGAATCGCACGGGCGAAGACCTCCTTGCCGGTGCCGGTCTCGCCCTGCAGCAAAACCGTGGCATCCACGTCGGCAAACAACGGAATCTTGTCCACCTGCGATTGGAATATTGCGCTGGCTCCCACCAAGGATTCAATCTGCACGGAGCAGGTCTCACGGACGTCGCGCCACACCGCCCCCTGGGCTTCTTTTAGAAGACGCGTAATCCGGACCGCCAATTCCCAGTCGTCGGCGGGAGTCCGAATGAAATCGCTCAGTCCCGCCGGGACGAGCGGCTCTCTCTCGGAGCGGACTCCCGTTCGATCGGTGAGCAGCCCCACAATCGGCACGTCCGGCCAACGCCGGCCTAGGCTGGCCACCTGTTCGTCGAACGGCGCCGACCGTGCTTGCCGGAGCAGCAGAAGGTGGGGCGTATCGGGCGTAGGCTGGGACGGATCGGTAAGCCGTCGCACCTGGAAGACTTCGTCTGGCCAGGCCTCTCCCAGCGTCCGCACGACGCGGCCTTCATCGATGACGGCACCACCCTCGTCGTCGGAGCCGATCAGAAAGATCTTCACGAACTCGTTCATCTCACCCCAGCCCGTCCTCGCGCAATGGAACCGATTGCAGCTTCCGCGCCCAAGCACGAATCGCGCCGTGGCACAGGGACTCGCACGTGACGGCTCCTGAACGAACCACGCTCCTGTACGTATTTCGATACAGGGGGCATCCAATGAGATACACCTAGATACACGTCGGATAGATTTTATGCAATGACCGGGTACCGCCATGCGATTCCACTCTTGCGCGATCATTCCCATTGTGGGATAAGCGCACCGAGTTGCGGGCGACACGGAGACGACAGGATCCCGTCGACTCGGTTTCGAACTCATCCACGGAGCATGAGGAGCACATCATGGCGCGGACACAAGCAGGGAAGGTCAATTGGTCGGCAACGGAGGGTTGGGAAGTTCACACCGAGGCGGGAACCAGACGCGGTCGGCGCGCCGCCGCCGGAGCGGGCGATCCTTTCGTGGCCGGTCTCACCGCTACCCATCGTTGGGAAGTCGAAGAAACCCTCACGGCCACACCCAAAGTCCGACGCGGCGAAGCCGCTGCCGCACCCCTCACTCTCGACGTCGAAGGGGGGCCCGACGACGTGTTTGTGGTGATGACGCGGTACGCTTCCGGTGCCATTCGTTTCCATGTTCCCACGGAATCACCGCGTCGCGGCGCAAGGCGTGGAGCCACGAAAGTCTACCGATTCCAGATCCCTGTGCCACCCGCACCGATCGAAGAGGCGCCGGGCCGACGCGGCATCATCAGCCGAGCCATCAAGGCCGTCGTGCTCAAAATCGCGGGCAAGGTGGTGGACTTCGCCCTGGCGAAACTGGCGCTGCTGTGGGAATCGGCCGCGTGGAAATTGAAGGGCCGCCGGGAAGGCTGGCTCTCCGTGACGGCGGATGGACTCCTGGGTGAAAAGGGCCTTCCTCCGGCGGACCTATCGACCCTCAGCACGTCCGGACGCAATCTGCTGTTGATCCACGGTACCTTTTCCAACACCCAAGCGGCTTTTCGCGGATTGGCCACGACGCCGGGCGGCAATGGAAAAACGTTCTTCGAAGAACTGCGCGAGGTCTACGAGGACCGCATCTACGGTTTCGACCACTTCACAGTCAGTCGCACGCCCGAGGACAACGTGCGCATGTTGCTGGAGGCCCTGCCGAGCCGCGCCACGACGTTCGATGTGATCACGCATTCGCGCGGCGGATTGGTGCTTCGTCATCTGGTGGAACGCCGCGACCTCTTTCCCGACCTGGCGGATCGGTTTGCCGTGGGACGCGTCGTGCTCGTGGCGAGCCCGAACGAAGGCACGCCCCTCGCCTCACCGGATCATGTCACCCATTACACGAATTGGTTGTCGAATGTGCTCGAGCTTTTCCCGGACAATCCCTTCACCACCGGCGTCGAGTTCGTGAGCGAAGCCCTCTCCTGGATCGCCCGCCGCATCGTGGGCAGTCTGCCTGGCCTGGGGTCGATGGATAACAAGGGTGAGATCATCCATGACCTGCAACGGTCACCCGGCCCGCCGACCCAGGCCTATTCGGCCCTCGTGGCGAATTTTGAACCGGAGGCGGCGATCCTGCAGCGAATCGTCGATGCGGGGGCGGACCTCTTCTTTCCCACCGCCAACGATCTGGTCGTGCCGACCGAAGGAGGTTGGCGCGTCGACGCCGGCAGCGGCGCAGCGGCGGCCATTCCAGGAGACCGGGTCGGCTGCTTCGGGCTGGGCGGCAACCTACCGCAACGACAGGCGGTGAACCACGTCAATTTCTTCAACGATCCCGGCACGGTTGATTTCTTGCTCCGAGCGCTGCGCGGACAGCCGCACCCCTGTACTCCGGTTGAGATCGACCAGAATCTGCCGTCCGGTAAACGAAGGGGTGCGGTCAAGTCGGCAGCAGTCGCCGGTGCGCCCGCCACGCTACGGCAACAACCGCCCGCGGCTGCAACCCCGGCTCCGGCTCCAACGTCGGCCCCGCCTCCCCCCGTCACCTCGCTCGCGCCGATCCGCGAGGCGGACGACATGTTTCACATCGCCTTGATCGCTCCGGAAAAGGGTGCTTCTGTCGCGCAACTGATCGCCACCTTCCGCAACGCCCGCGTCATGGAGTTCCTCCACACGGGAGGACAGGACAGCCCCGCGGCGCAGAAACGTCGCGCGGCGGCCGATTCAACTCCGACCCAGTGGGACCTCATCAAGGCCGGACAGGCGCACATTCAAGGCTACATCGACGGCGACCCCGCCTATCCGCAACTGCCGGATGAGGCCGCGCTCCAACGTATGGGCGAAGCCCTCTTCACCGCGCTGTTTCCCGGACAGGTCCGCCGCCTCTACGACGCGGCCCGTTCGGAGCAGGTCAGCCAGCGACTGAACTTGATCTTCACGTCCGACATCGGATGGATCGCCGACCAGTCCTGGGAATTCATCTATGATCCGGACCGCAGAACGTTCCTCGCGCTGGAAGAGGTGAACTTCACGCGCAACGTGCTCACGGCCATCCCCGCCGAACGCATCCCGACCCGCAAGAGCATGCGTATCCTCGTGGTGGTCGCCCAACCTCTGGGCCTCGGCAAACTCTCGGTGGAGGAAGAGGCCGACGTCATCCGGAGCGGCTTCCGCCGTCTCCTGGATGCCGGACTGGCTGAAGTGGAGCTGTTGCTCGACGCGACGCCGGAACTGCTCCATCGCCGGTTGGAATCCGCCGAGGCTCCGTTCGACGTCCTGCATTTCATCGGCCACGGCGAGTATGAGGAGGAAAACGACTGCGGCTATCTGATTTTCGAGAACCAGGACGGCGGCGAACAGCGACTGGATTCTTCCACCTTGCGACAGATCGTGTGTCGGCGAGGAATTCGCCTCGTCTGCCTGAATGCCTGTGAAACCGGGCGTGGCGGACGACAGGACTTCAGCCGCGGCGTAGCGCAGGCGTTGATCGCGGGCGGGGTTCCTGCCGTGGTGGCCAACCAATACCCCGTCCTCGATGTCTCGGCCACAGCCTTCTCACGCCACTTCTATTGGGCGCTGGCCATGGGCCACAGCATCGGTGACGCAGCCCGCGAAGCCCGTGTCTCGGTCAACTACTCGATCGCAGGTGAGGCCATCGATTGGGCCGTGCCGGTGGTCTTCGCACGCAACCCCGCGCAACAGCTCTGTGAACCGCGGACGGCGGCCGAGTATGAACGGACCCGCAGCGACCAGAAACGGCAACGCCGACGAGCGGTAGAAGACCGCACCAAGATCGGGATCTGGAATGCCCATCGTATGATTCCCCACCTGCCGGAGATCTGCGAGCGGTTGACCAAGGCCCAACGACAGTATGCGTTCGAACCCGTCTCGTTTCCGGCGCCGATCGGCACTTGGCGACGCGAGCAGGACGAAGACGAGGCCTTCGTGGTCGCGGAAACGCTGTACGAGCGATTGAAGAGCAAACCGAGGGAGTTGGGCGTCAAACACCTCGTCTGCATGATCAATTTTCCGCTCAAGGACGCGCGAACGCACCACCTCTACTATTGGCGGCGCGATCCGCTCATCGTGACCTCGACCGCTGGATTATTGGACAAGTTGAACGAGCGTGAGTTCACAGTGGAGCGGATGATGGCGCATCTGGCAGCGGCGATCGTCGCGGGCATCGAGCCTCACAAGCGGGGCGTCGGACCGGCCGATTGCCCGCTCTACTACAACTCGGAGCGGAACATTCGATCGATCGCCGGACGCCTCACCTTCTGTCCGGCTTGCCGTAAACAGTTCAAGACACCGGCGGAACGGGCTCGGCTGCAGGCCGCCATACAACTCCTGGCCGCCTATCCGTAAGCCACGCCGAAGCAGGGAGGCCAGGCCTGTCAAGGGCCGGATGACTGCAGTTGCCGTGCGGCCTTGAGCAGATCGTCCGGTGTTCCGATGTCGATGGGAGGCTCGGTTTCGAAGGGCATCGCATAGATCGAGAGCCGTTCCTTCAAGGCCGCTTGGAACACGACGCCCATGGCGAGGTCGCCGCCGAGATCGTTCGTCCGGCTCGCCAGCGTCCCAAGGTTGCGGCGTGTGTCCTCGGCGCGAAGAAAGCGGTGGAGGAACGCCGAGAATGTCGGCGTCCAGAGGGCGCAGCACCAGCCGTGCGTCAGGATCGTCGAGACCGGCTTCATCACGATGCTACGCACGCGCCCGTCGGCCTTGGCATCGACCATGTCCCAGGCCCGCGCATTCGCTACCCGATGGAGCCCCAGCACCACGTCGGCGCCGGTTCGTTCCTGGGTTTCGATCAGCCGGCGATAGACGTCATCCGGCCCGAAGAGAATGTCTGGAAAGCCGAAGGCCACCCGATTCTGCGCGACGAAGGGATAGGCCCGATCGACGGTATCAGGCGGCCCCAGGGAACCGGAAATGACCACGTAGCCCAGATCGAGATCGAACGATCGGCCGTCGCGAAAGTAACTGGGGATATCCCACTTCCCATCCTTGATCACGATGTACGCCGTCGTGATGCCGGCCGCGACGAACTTTTCCAACAGGTACTGCGCGGCGACCTTCGGACGCGGCAGGCCGGTCTGAGCATCGACGCGAAACCCGATCGGGTAGACTTCCTTGCTGCAGGGAAAGGGCTGCAGCCGCTTGGCCATCCCGGCGGCCGGCACCAGGCCCACCACGTCCGGCCAGGGCGAGGTCGAATCGTCCTTCATCTCGTTGTTTCCGCTCATCACTTCATCTCCCCGCCTCTCCCCTGAGGCTCCCGGCAATCTCGCGGTAGTAGACCTCCAACTCCGCCGCCTGACCTTCATCCACCACCACCAGTTGGCGCCGATCGAAGGTGTCCGCACAATACAGGTATGGGATGCGATCCGCCCGCCCCCACTCGACGTGCAGAGACCAGCCGTTCGCGCCGCTCCCGGTCGCCTCCTGAATAACGCCTTTGTTCGGGAGCGACTGCCACGCCGCTTGCGCGGAGGCGGTGTGGTTCTCATAGAGGGGTTCGCCCTTTTTCCGTCCGACGCGTTGCACGGTCGCAAAATCGAGGGGAACCGCTCCATCCGGTTCCGGCGACTCATCCCAAGGCAGGCCGGAGCCCAGAGCGGCGGGACCAAGCACGTAGAGCGGCCCATCGTCGGTCACTTCCTCGATCAATCGATACCGCACCGACTCCGTCGGCGCAAGCAGGTGCCAGCCGCGCGTCGCCAATGCCCGCTGAAGCGGCACGCGACGCGCCAACTGTCTGGCCTTCTCGAACAGGACCACACGCCCCTGCGGCGAGCAAGCGGCTCGGAGCCGGTCGAGTTTCACACCCAACCCGGTGCGCACCTCGAAGGCCTGCTGAACTGCCGGATCGATTGTCCGTTCGAAGGTCCGCCAGTCGCGGCTCGACAGTCCCCTTTCCTGTTCGGCCTGCAGCAATACATGGGTCGCCACCAGGCAATCGAAGCGGCCCTCAAGATCCTGCCGATCCAGATCGACACATTCGAACCGTACATTGGTCAACCCCAGTTCCTCCGCACGTTGCTGCGCGAGGGTGATCGAGGCGGGCGACCGATCGATGCCCAGTACCGAGCAATCGGGGTATTGCTTCGCGTAGAAGGTGGTCAGAATGCCGATGCCGCAGCCGACATCGAGCAACGTCGTCGCACTGCGGAGATGGCGCGCGATTCGCGCCCCGACCTGGAGGTAGTACTCGTAACGCTGACTGTAGAGCACCGGAACCGAGCGAGGCTGGGCGGTCAAGTCGTAGAAAGCGATCTCGGCTGCAGGGTCACCGCTGTGGCGTCGCTTGACGTCGATGTGTTGGTGGAAGGACGACAGTTCTTGCGGCGTGAAGACTTGCCGCTGCCACGCGAAGTAGGCTTCGTCGGATTCCACATGTCGAAGCCCCCACCAGGCGAGGTGTTCCCGCAGCGAGGCTTGACTCTCCTCGTAGGTAACGCCGGCCACAGAACCCTCTTTCCGAGGCAGAACCTACGGCCGCTTCAACATGATCGCATCTTCATAGGCCAACGGGACGGGATGCGGCTGCCGCAACTGACCGCTGCCGAAGACGACGTACTTTTCGCAGGTGAGCTGCTCAAGGCCGATGGGACCCCTCGCATGGTGCCGCGCCGCACTCAAGCCGATGTCGGCACCGAAGCCCAAACTGTCGCCCGCGTTCAACCTGGTCGAGACATTGACCAATACGGTGCCCGCATCGACTTCACGCGCGAACCGCATCGCCGACTCATAGGCCTTCGTCACGATGACGGCCGTGTGGCTCGGCCCATGCTGGGCGATATGGGTCAAGGCCTCGTCGAGACTGGGGACCATCTTCACGGCCATGGTCGGGCCCTGGAACTGTTTGTTCCAATCGTCCGGTTGCGCCGGTTTGACCGCCTTGTGGCCGGTCATGAGCATCTGACCCATCAGCGCCACCGTCTTCGGGCAGCCATGCACGTCGATCTTGAACTCGTCGAGCAGCCTGAGGATCAACGCCGAGAGCAGCGGCCTTGCAATCCCCTGATGCACCAGCAACGTGTCCAACGCGTTTGCGGCGGACGGTTGTTGCACCTTGGCGTTCACCACGATATTTTGCGCCTGCGGGATGTCGACGTCATCGTCGATGTAGACGTGGGTAATGCCGCCGTCATTGGACAGGATCGGCATGCGGGCCTGCTCCTGCACGACCTTGCGCAGCCCCGGGCCGCCGCGCGGAATAATCCCATCCAACGCCTTGCCCGACCGGATCAATTCCAGCGCCACGTCCTTTTCAGGCCGATCGATGATCGTCAGGGCTCCGGCCGGAAGCCCCGCCTCGGCAGCCGCTCGATTCAGGCAGGCTCCGATCACCTGCTGCGTCTGAGTCCAGTCGGGTGACCCACGAAACAGGCAGACGTTGCCCGACTTGAGGCAGAGCGCCACGCTTTCGATCGTTGCCAGCGGCGGCATTTCCGAAATCACGCCGATCACCCCGATCGGCACGCGCACGCGACCGACCTGCAGACCGTTCGGTTCTTCATGCCGCCCCCGGACTTCCCCCAAGGGATCCGGCAGGTCCGCGATGCGATGTAAACGGTCCACCAGCGTCTTCACGTCGTCCGCCGTCATCCGCACCCGTGCCACCGCCTCACGCACGCGTTCACGGTTGTCGTAGCCGGTCATCGTTTTCCCGATCGCTTCCACATCCTTTTCATTCGCAGCCAGGATGGATTCTTCCGCCTCGGCCAGCGCCGTCGCCATGCCCCTCAGAAGCTTGTCTCGAACCGGGCCGGACAAGAGGGCTGTAGGACGGGTCGCTTCACGAGCCGTTTTCAAAATTTTATCGAGGTAGAGCTTAACCGGAACTTCAACCATGGGCGGTACCTGCTTGGGCTGGATGGGGATAAATGGGGGTCATGGTCACTTGGACTTATCGCGGCGCGCCGGACTATACCATGCGATTTTTTTGTGAGTCAAAGCGCGTCGGCCTGAAATCTTTCCCTAAAAACGGACGAAATCACTGGAGCATCAAGCTCCGAGGCTTTCAGAAGAGTAGATCAACTTACCCCTCTCAGGGATCAAGGATACTTGCCTCAATCCGTCTTTATTGACGGACAAAGGCCAGCAGAGTATGTTGCCGTCAAGAACCCAGCGAGGGAGGAATAGTGACGGAGGAAAAGGCGAATTCTTGGGAAGACTTTGAAAGGCTTATTCTAGAAAAAGACACGGCGGTTTCAAGTTCCAAGTGCAACGGGTGAATGATGGCGCAGCTGCGCATAGACCTCCAGGGGCGTGGCAAAGTGGAGACATTTCCGTGGGCGGGTGTTCAGCCGATAGGCGATGGCGTTCAATTCCCGTTGGGTATAGCGCGACAGATCGGTGCCCTTCGGCAAATACTGACGCAGGAGTCCGTTCGTATTCTCGTTGGTTCCCCGTTGCCAGGGGCAATGGGGATCGGCAAAAAAGATACGGATCGTCAGACGCTTCGCCAACCGTTCGTGAGCGGCCATCTCTTTGCCCCGATCATAGGTCAGGGTGGAGCGCAGCGCGGCTGGCACGTGCCGAAGCTTCTTGGAGAACCCGCGATAGGCCCTCTCGGCATCGGTGCCCTCCATTTTCGCCAACAAGACCAGGCGAGTAGTCCGCTCAACCAGGGTGCCAACGGCCGATCTATTGCGAGCACCTTTGAGCAAGTCGCCTTCCCAGTGTCCGGGCACCGTCCGGGTCGCCACTTCAGCAGGGCGTGCGGCAATCGGGGTCATGTTGGGAATCTGGCCGCGGCGGTCGGCCCCCCGTGCGCGCGGCCGACGCGTCTTGCGTGCCTGACGCAGGGCCGCCAACAATTCGGTCCGCAAGGCGCCACGTGGCAGCACGTACAGGCCCGCATAGATGGTTTCGGCAGACAGCCGCTTCCTCATGTCGTCAGGATACATGCGGCGGAGGCGTCCAGCAATCTGCTCGGGCGAGCACCCTGCCGCCAGATGCCGCTGGACGTACTGCCACAACCACGGGTCGAGGAGTTTTCGAAGCCGCCGTGGGTGATGCGCTCGGATGCCTGCGTGGCGCTGCGCTGTACAGGCCCGATAGGGACAGCCGCGTGTGGTGTTCCGGGCTACCTCGCGGCTCACGGTGCTCGGGGCTCGTCCCAAGATCCGCGCCATTGTTCGGAGCGAATGGCCATGGGTCAGCCCCAGACTCAACGTCTCACGCTCTTCAGCACTCAGGTGTGTGTACGCTCTCGTGTGCATGGCAACACCGTAGCCCATTCGGGCTGGCAGTGTTGCACTTGGAGTTAGACCTCAAGCACTCTTAGAAACGAAATGCGAAAGCGGGCTTCGCCGTTGAGCGTCTCGGAACTTCTCTATCGGGGGCAAGCAGACGCGGCCTGGTGTCTAGAAACGACATTGGACAGGACAGTGTCAAACACAATTAGCCTGGGAGAGTACTACTCGATTACACAGGAGGCAAAGCCACGAATCGAAACCTTCACCGACAAAGAGTGAAAGATTCCAGAGGGGGCTCCGGAAATTCGGACAGTGTGATAAGTGGTAGCCTGGCTTCAGCAAAGCCACCGCGAGGTGGCGACACAAAGGAGCGAGGTAATGAAGAGGACGAGACGGAACCACGGAGCGACCTTTAAGGCCCAGGTGGCCTTGGCCGCAGTCAAAGGTGACAAGACGGTGGCCGAGTTGGCCGAGCAGTTCAGGGTCCATCCCACCCAGATCACCGAATGGAAGCAACAGCTGCTGGCTCGGGCGGCGGATGTGTTTGGCGGCTCAAAACCGCCGTCGGAGGCGCCGGATCTCAAGACCCTGCATGCCAAGATCGGGCAACTGACCCTCGAGAATGATTTTTTAGAAGGCGCGCTCACCAAGGCGGGCTTGCTGAGCGCAAAGCGATGAGTGATCGCACCCATCCATTACCGATCGGGCGACAATGCCAGGTGCTGCAGCTGGCCCGGTCGACCGCGTACTACCAATCGAAGCCTGTCTCCGCCGCGACGCTGGCACTCATGCGCCGGATCGACGAGCTCCATCTGCAGTATCCGTTTGCTGGCGCTCGCATGCTGCGGGATTTGTTACGGCAGGAGGGCCATGCCATTGGGAGACGACAGGTCGCGACGCTGATGCGACGGATGGGCATCGCGGCGATCTATCGGAAGCCGAGGACCAGCCAGCGGCATCCTGCCCATCGGATTTATCCCTATCTGCTGCGTCAGCTGACGATCACGCGGCCGAATCATGTGTGGGCGTCTGATATCACGTACATTCCGATGCGGCGTGGCTTCGTGTATTTATGCGCGATTCTCGATTGGGCCAGTCGCCGGGTGTTGGCGTGGCGGCTGTCCAACACGTTGACCACAGACTTCTGCGTGGAGGCGGTACGGGAGGCAGTCACCCGGTATGGCACACCCGAGATCTTCAACACGGATCAAGGCTGCCAGTTCACCAGCCAGGAATTCACCGGGTTTCTCAAAGACCAGGGTATCCAGATCAGTATGGATGGGACGGGACGGTGGCGGGACAATGTGTTTGTCGAACGGCTGTGGCGGAGCCTCAAATACGAAGAGGTCTATCTGCACGCGTACGAGACCGTCCGAGACGCCCAGGACGGGATGGTACGGTATCTGACCTTCTATAATCAGCTCAGGCCGCATCGCGCGCTTGACGGACGCACGCCCGATCGCGTGTACTGGGAGAGCGTGCCTGCACGGCCTACGGCCGCGTAGGCGTACACCGCCCGGCACCACTTAGGAACTGAAAGATTCTGTCCAAAGAAGCGGAGCCATCTCATCCCTCCCGTAGAGAATATTTTAAGTGGTTAGAGTCCGGGGAATATCCGCCTTTTAATTTCGAGGCGTACCAATATTTTGTTTACCTACGCCATCACGGTTTTCCTTCGCCGCTCCTCGACTGGACAGCATCCCCGTACGTAGCTGCATTTTTTGCCATGAATGACCCTGGAAACAAAGCTAGGAAGTTGCGATCTATGTCTTTCTGGAATTTACAGGCAAAGGGAAAAGCTCTAAGGGAAGCGAGCCTGCAATCCACGGATTGGGGCCCAACGTTAGGAGTCATCGACGTCATTTCCTTCAACAAAGCCAATATACAATATGCACAGTTAAACGTGAGAAGGAGCTGACGTACGCGAAGCATGAAGATGCGTTTGCACGCAGGGATATCGATCAGGACCGCCTTTGGAAAATTAAGATTCCCATCAATGTTTCAGCCCACTGATCTATCGCTTAAACGATTTCTTTAATGACTTCATCCATTCCTGGAATGGGTTGTCCGACTGAGCAAACGCCGTAAGGCAATACCAGCGACTTACTACCAGCAGCCCAGACAAGGTCAAGGGGAGGATCAGCGACCATGTCAACGAAATGGTGCCTAGGCAAGGAAACCATACCTTCGCCCCAGCATAGACATAGCTTGCGATCGAAAGACTCAGCGCTATAAAACCTGTTTGGTAGCGAAGCCACGTGTCCCAGGCATCTGCCTGTAATAACCATGATCCGATTGGATGAGGACTCACTTCCCCTAGTGATTGCGCCAATGCGATTTGACCGTAGTACCATGCAAGGTGGGAGCGTTGTAGATAGAAACAAAAGGCTGCAAGGAGCGCCAGGAGAATACCTACCACCACATGAGCGTCTCGCATAATAAAGAGTTGGGAAACAGGGCTCTTCTTCTCGCTAAGGACCTGTTCAACAGGCAATGTCGCCACCGCTACTGAAAAAGCCGAAAGAATACCCATAATGAACATCTCCTTGTCGAGGTATTCCAGGTATGGTTTAGGCTCAACTGCCATACAGCATAAATTCAGATGATTTCCCGCCCACTTTGAACTTCAGGGGCTTCGACAACGATTTTTTCTGACCAGGTTTATAGCAACGAGAGGCAGTCTAATCAATTGCTTATAACTAAATTCGGCGAAGAATCTCGTTTCTGATCGGCCCCAAACGCCGCTTAAGGTCGCCTCTCCATCGGTAACACCCTTGAATCCTCAAGCACAGCGACGCCGGTCCTCTTGCCGCGCCAACCAGCGGCCGAGCCAGGCCCAGAGGAGCATCAGAGGCACCAGCGTCCAGGCCATGTGGGCGGTCGTGACGTCCAGCGCCTTGAGGCCGGAGACCAGCCATCCGGTGGAGGCGTCACCGCCGCGCGACACCGCCGTGTCGATGAAATTTTTCGCCTTGTATTTTTCTTCCCGGCTCACGACGGTAAACAGCACTTCGCGAGCCGGTTTGGATAACGCATACTCCCCCACCCGTCGCAGCACGGAAAAGCTCAGGTAGAGCATGAGGGTGGGCCACAGGGCGAGGCCGAGAAACCCCAGCAGGCTCACGCCCGGCAAGAACACCAGCGCCGCCACCAAGCCATAACGGACGACCAGACGGTTGGTGACGAGGACTTGCGTGAGCCAGGTCAGGATGTTCGTCGACAAATCCACAGCGGCAAACAGCCGTGTCCTGGCTTCCGACGAATCGAACAGTTCCGACACGACACGCATCTGTTCGAAATATAGGAACGTGGCGGTCACTGTCAGAAAGGTCAGGTAGGCACAGATGCCCAAGAGATAGGGGGAACCGAACACGAGGCGGATCCCGGCGAACAGCCCTCCGCCCAACGGCGCCCCCACCGGTTCGTGGTGGGCTTGCGCACGGCGATGGCTCCATTGGTCCAACCGATGGATACATCCCATGCAGCAGAGGAGGAAACCTGCCGACGCCAGCATCAGCACCGCCACGGGGAACAGATAGGTCAACCCTGTCGTGAGAACCGGACCGAACAGGGCCCCCGTGCTCCCGCCCGCTGCAATCACCCCGAACAGTCGAGCGCCTTGTTCAGGCGTAAAGAGATCGGCCATGAAACTCCAGAAGACAGACACGACGAACAGGTTGAACACGGAGAGCCACACGAAGAAACCGCGAGCCACCCACTCCATGTGGAACCGAGCGGCCATCAGAAAATACAAGAGGACGAGGTTCAGGATGAAGAAGCTGTAGACCGTGAGCAGCAACCGGTGCCGTGAACAACGGGCGGACACCCACCCGAACAGCGGCGTCACGGCCAGGAGGGTCAGGAACGTGGCGGTCATCATCCAGGGGAGATTGCTCACACCGCCCTGGATCGCCATCTCATCCCGCACGGGGCGCAGAATGTAGTAGCCGCAGAGGAGGCAGAAGAAATAGGTGAACGACCACGCCAAGGGCCGGACTTCCTGCGGCTCCACGTGGACGAAACGGGCGAATGAACGGCGCAATCTCTCCATGCGACTCCGAGCGGGGCCCAGTCTACCAGGCCCGCCGACGCGCGGCGGAGAAAATTTTGTTACAATGCGGCCCGCTCCACCCACTGCATCACAGCACGATGTCTATACCGTCACCTGCCCCGATCGACCTGCGAAGCGACACGGTCACGAGACCTACCGCCGCCATGCGCGAGGCCATGGCTGCCGCCGCGGTCGGCGATGATGTGTATGGCGAAGATCCCACCGTCAACCGCCTCCAAGAGCGAGGCGCCGCACTGATCGGCAAACGGGCGGCCCTGTTCGTACCGTCAGGCACACTCGGAAATCAGCTCTGTCTGCGCGCGCTCGCCGAGCCGGGACGTGAAGTCATCGTCGACGCTCAGTCCCACATCGTCCGCTACGAGCAAGGCGCCGCCGGCGCATTGGCGGGCCTGCAACTCCATTGGGTGCAGGGCGCCAGGGGGTTGATGACGGCCGATCAGGTGGAGGCCGCCATCCGCCCGAAAGATCCCTACACGATTCAGAGCGCCCTCATCTGTCTTGAAAACACCCACAATGCCGGAGGCGGCACGGTCTATCCTCTCGCGACGATTCAGGCAATCCGCGCCGTCGCGAAGCACCACGGACTGCCCATGCATTTGGATGGAGCGCGCCTCTTCAATGCCGTCGTGGCTTCCGGCACGTCGGCTACGGAGTATGCACGACCATTCGATACCGTGACGTTCTGCCTATCGAAGGGCTTGGGCGCACCGGCGGGATCCTTGATCGCGACGGATGACGCATCGCTGTTGGAACGACTCCGGCGCTTCCGGCGCATGTACGGAGGCGCGATGCGCCAATCCGGTATCCTGGCGGCTGCAGGCCTCCATGCGCTGGACCACCACATCGATCGGCTCTCAGAGGACCATGCGAATGCCAAGCGGCTGGCTGTTCTCCTCCGGAAAATTCCCACGGTTTCGCTGGATCTGGATGCGGTCGTGACGAACATCCTCTTCTTCGAGGTACGGCACCCGCGCCTGACAGTGCACGAGTTCGTAGGCCTGCTCCGACAGGAAGGGGTGCTGCTGAACGCGGTCGGCAGCCGAACCTGTCGAGCCGTGACCCATCTCGACGTATCTGCCGACGCCATCGACCGCGCTGCGGACATCGTCGCACGAGTGTTGCGCTGACGGTGGCGCAGTCACATTGACAGGCCGGAAGCCCCCTCCTACAATGCCTCACAGTCGGGAGGCCGAGACCGAGGCATGACGCTTCACGCCGTTTCGTTCCAACAAATCACCCGCATCCTCGACCTGACGGACCGTTTGGGACTCGATCGCGAGTGGGTGGAGATTCCACTCTCTCCGGAACAACCCGGCCTGGTCCGCAAGTTACCGAACGGAAAGCTGGAGATCATCGTGGACGCCGAACAACCGTTCGACGATTGGCTCGCCACCCTCGAACAGCAGATTCGACATGTACAACAGCCCTGACACATACAAGACCAGACGATCCGACCATGGAACCAGAACAGACCACCATCCCGCCTCAGCCCTCGCCGGGCGCACCCTCCGCGGAGGAATTGCGCGCCGAACTCCTCGACCTGCCTGAACGACCGCAGGCCCCCCCGGCTCCCCACCCACCCAGTTACGAAGATGCATTGGCGATCGCGCTCCGCTATGTCCGCGCCAAACGCGGCGGGGACCTCGTCGGAATCATCCTCGTCGGGTCCGGCGCGAGACGGGCCGTGACGCCCCATAGCGACATCGACCTCATCGTGCTGGTGAAGGGGTCGATGGAGGGGCAGGAACTGATCCGCATTGCCGACCGGCTCGTCGACATCCGCTACGGCGAACACCAGGCCGTCATCGAGGACCTCGAACATTCCCCACGCTTGGCGCCGCTCCTGCGCAAGGGGCGAATCCTCTACGACCATGACGACATCGCAGCGAACTTGATCGAACAGGCCGCGCAGCGGTTTCGACAAGGCCCTCCCCCAGCCGGCCTCCATGAGCGGATTCGGCTCAAGACCGAATGCCTCCACTGGCTGGGCAAGGTCGAAGACTTGCGCGACAAACCGACCACGGCCCAGTACCTGTTGCAACTGTTCTTTGAGGATTGCCTGGTCGCATTCTTTCGCATCCGCGGATTCTGGCTGACAGCGCCGGTCGACACCCTGCGCTTCGTCTCGTCGCGTGATGCGGCATTCGGCGAACTGGCCGGTCTGTTCCTCAGCGCGCCGACCCTCCACGACCGTCTCCAATACGGCCGGCGGCTGGCGGACACCTTGTTTCACGATATTCCTTTGCCGCCGCGAGTGGACTGACGCGTCCACTCAGATGCCCACCGACCGGACACGCGGTTGCGTTCCGCTCCGGGCATGGTACGATCGGCGACAGACTCGGCGAGACTGTCCGTCGTTCTCGCACCCTCGCACAGCACCGGACGTCACGAACCGGCGTTCATCAGAAAGGATGACCTATGGAACTCGGATTTGTCGGGCTCGGCAAGATGGGCATGAACATGGTGACGCGTTTACAGCAGGGACGGCATCGTGTGGTGGTCTATGACCGCGCGGCCGACCTGGTCACGCAGGCAGAGAAAGTCGGTTGCATCGGCGCCACCTCGCTCCGCGACCTCGTCTCCAAACTAACTCCACCCCGCGCCATCTGGATCATGGTTCCATCCGGAGCCCCGACCGAGGAAACCGTTCAGGCCACCGGCGAGTTGCTGCAAGCGGGCGATACCATCATCGACGGCGGCAACACCAGGTTTCACGACGACCCTAGACGCGCGGCCGCGTTAACGCCGAAGGGCGTCCACTATGTCGACGTCGGCACCAGCGGAGGCATTTGGGGCCTGACGGTCGGCTACTGCCTCATGATCGGAGGAGAGGAAGCACCGGTTCGACGCCTGACACCGATCTTCGAGACCCTCGCGCCCGAACAGGGTTGGGCGCACATGGGATCACACGGCGCGGGCCATTACGTCAAAATGGTCCACAACGGCATCGAGTACAGCATGATGCAGGGCTATGCGGAAGGCTTCGAATTGATGGCCAGAAGCGACTACCGCTTGGACTTGAGCAAGATCGCCGACGTGTGGATGCACGGCAGCGTCGTGCGCTCCTGGTTGTTGGAGCTGGCGGCCGGCGCCTTGAAACAGGATCCGAAACTCGACAACCTGAAAGGTTATGTCCAGGACTCTGGGGAAGGGCGCTGGATGATTCAGGAAGCGATCGACCGCGACGTACCGGTGCCGACGCTGACTAGTGCCCTGTTCACCCGATTTCGTTCCCGTCAGGAAGAGTCGTTCGCGGAAAAAATGCTGGCGGCCCTGCGCAATGCCTTCGGCGGCCACAGCGTGAAGCGTTGAACCCTTCAACCCCAGGAACCCTACACAATGCCGTCACCCACAAGCCCGATCGAGATCAAGCCGTTGCCCGAGTCCGCTCCGCCCGTTGAAGGCTGCACGCTCATCATTTTCGGTGGATCGGGAGACTTGGCGCGGCGCCGCCTCATCCCCGCCCTGTACAATCTCCTGCTCGACGGGCTCCTGCCGAAGCAGTATGCGGTCATCGGGCTGGGCCGGAAGACGATGACGGACGACGAGTTCCGCGACCTGGCGCGCGAAGGTGTGGTGAAACATTCTCGGCAAGCCTTGGCCCCGGAAACATGGCAGGAGTTCGAGCGGCACCTGTTCTACATTCCCGGCGAAAACGAGGACGCTCAAACCTACCGCGCGCTCCGTTCTAGAGCCGAGCAAATCGAACGCACCCTGCAGTTGCCCGGTAACCGGATCTTTTACCTGAGCATCCCGCCCAGTTCCTTCGCATCGGTCTGTGAAGGGTTGGCGCAGGCCGGCTTGGCGCAGCGGTCGGCGACGAACGCCACCCCCTATGCCCGCATCATCGTCGAGAAGCCGGTCGGCCGCGATTTGGCCTCCGCGCAGGAGATCAACGAGGTGACCGGGAAGGTCTTCGACGAATCGCAAATTTTCCGGATCGACCACTACCTGGGAAAGGAGACCGTCCAAAACCTCATGGTGGTTCGGTTCGCCAACAGCATCTTCGAACCGATCTGGAACCATAAGTACATCGACCATGTACAAATCACCGTCAGCGAGGCGGAAGGTGTCGGCACTAGAGCGAGCTACTACGAAGAAGCGGGCGCCCTCAGGGACATGATTCAGAACCATTTGCTGCAGTTGCTCTGCCTCGTTGCGATGGAACCGCCCTACTCTCTGGACCCGAATGTGGTCCGCAATGCCAAGATGGAGGTGTTGCGATGCTTGCGACCCATCGTCGGCAAGGATGTCGAACAGGTGACGGTGCGCGCGCAATATGCGGAGGGAACCGCGCATGGCCAGGCGGTTCCCGGCTATCGGCGCGAGAAGGGCGTCACCCCGAACAGCACCACCGAAACCTACGTGGCGGTCAAGGCCTATGTGGAGAATTGGCGCTGGTCCGGCGTTCCCTTTTACCTCCGCACCGGGAAGGCCCTACCTAAGCGGGCCAGTGAAGTCGCGGTCCAGTTCAGAGACATTCCGCAGATTTTATTCAATGCTAATCCGACGGAACCGCAACCGGCCAACGTGTTGACTCTGCGGATTCAGCCCGATGAAGGCCTGTCGCTCCGGATCGTGTCGCGCGTGCCTGGCACACGCGCGCAGACCCATCCGGTCGAAATGGACTTTCAGTACAGCGATGTCTTCGGTCGGCCCTCGCCGGAAGCGTACGAGCGCTTGTTGCTCGACGTGATGGCGGGAGACGCCTCGCGGTTCATGCGGCGCGACGCCGTCGAGGCCTCCTGGGCCTGGGTGACGAAGATTTTGGAAGGATGGGCCCAGCAGAAGGCCCGTTGGCTGCCAGAGTACCCGGCCGGAACATGGGGGCCCGTCGAAGCCGAGCGCCTGATCCAGAACGACGGCCGCAGCTGGCGCATTCTCTAAACGAACGGCAATTGTTTCTTGATTTCGTCTGTGCGGCCCAACCCGCCGATAAACCGCACGAACTCCCCTCGCTCGAAGAGCGCCAAAGCCGGGAGGGAGCTGATCTCCAGCTCCGCGGGGATCTGAAAATTCTCCTGGACGTTCATTTTCAAGATCGTCACGGCCTCCCCCACCTCATCCTGCAACTGCTCAAGTTGCGACAGCAGGGCACGGCAGTGGCCGCATGCGGGTTGCCAGAATTCGATCAAGACCGGCCCGGCAACCTGCTCGACCTCGCGAGAGAAACTGCGGTCGGTCACGTCGCGGATCATGGGTGAGATGGCTCGTCCGGACTCAGGAACGGGATCAGACGATCCGATGAGAAGTGCTGCTCGTACAGCCGGTTGCCGAACAGGCGGTACCCGCTCGTGGAGAGATGCAGACCGTCGTTGGAATAGGGTGCAGCCAACAGAAGGGAACCTGGTTCAGCCGTCTCGGTAAAGAGATCGAACCAGGGAAGCCCCTTGGCCGTGGCGTAGTCCGCAATCAATCCGTTGAGCCGACGGCGACGTTGGATATGTTCGTCGAGCCAGGATCGCACTTCCAGCTGCCTTGCGTCCGCCTCGATGCGAATTGAGGGTACCGTGACCGGCACGGGAACAATCGAAGCCGCTCGAGCCTGTTCGTACAGCTTGATCAGGTTGCGCATGATTTCGGCTGGCTCCGCATTCCACCCCAAATCGTTCGTCCCTCCGAGAAGAATCACCACGGTGGGTCGGCGCGCCAGAACGGTCGCCCGATACCGGAGGACCATTTCACCCGTCACTTCGCCGCACACTCCGCTCACTTCCACTCGCGCACGTGACCCCAGGCGCTCCTGCAAGACCAGCCCATACGGCGTCTCCGGGGCATGCGATTGGAAGGGCTGCGGACTTTGATAACCGGCGGTGAGACTGTCACCGAAACAGACGATCACCGGCGTGGTGGATGCTGGCTGCACGGCAAGATTCTACTGAGTCACCGACGCGGAGGCAACGGCTGCAGCGAGCGGCTATTTCCTTGACGAAGGTAAAGGCCCACGGTACCACTGACCCTATGCATTCCTCGAAGACGTTCGACGCAGGAACCGACCCCGAGGTGGTCTCCGTCAAGCAGTTGCTCAAGCTGCTCGACAAATCCGCCAAATCGGCCCGGACCTACGGTGCCAAGAATCCCGTGGCAGAGCGCTTCTTCAGGCAATTCTACGATGAGCTGACCAAACACCTGGAACAGTATGGTCAGCTAGCCTTCCTCATTCAACGCAATCAACTCTTCTTCAAGGACGAGGTTGTCTACCAGCCCGAGAGCGAGGCGACGGGTGACAGCATCGCATTCAAAATGTACGCGGATGGGATCCGCGAACTGAGTTTTCATCAGGGTCTCTCGCGTGAAGACTTGTCGTTTTTTCTGGAGGCCCTCTGGGGCACCGGTTCCGGCGACGCCGCGGGCGACAAGCCGAGTGTCGAGGACGACGATGACGACATCGTGACGCGGCTCTGGGCCAAGAACCTCAGCACCATCGCACTCGTGACGGCGGAAGAATTGGTCCGTTCATCTGGTTTCGGCCCCGATGTCCTGGAACTGCAAACGCAGGGCTACATGAACCAATCCGTCACGTCATTGCGCGACATTCTGGATCGAGAACGCGCGGCAACCGCTGGAGGCGGCGACGGCGGGACCGCCCGCACAGAGTCGGACGCCAGCCAGCGCTTCCAACTTCACGTCGTCGGATACGAAGTGTCCCAGCAGGAACTTGAGGCCCTGACGAAGGAGATCGCCGCCGAAACGCGCCGGGACGGGATGGCCTACATCCTGGATGTGTTGACGGCGGTGCTGGCTTCCGAACCCTCCCATGCCTTGCTGAGCAAGCTATTCGATGTCTGGGAACAGGTACTCGATGTGCTGATCCGCAACGGGCAATGGACGGTGCTCGAAACAGTGCTGACCCTGCTTCAGGATACCGAAGCCGTACGAAAGGACCTTTCAGAGTCGCATAAGCAGCAAGTCGCCGGCCTGTTTGACGGACTCAATCGGCCTGAACGGGTGAAGGCGATCGGATTGCACCTCAACCGCAATCAGGACGCCAAGACGGAAGGACTCCTGACGCTCCTGTTGATGATGAAGAAGGAGGCGGTCCCGGCCCTGTGTTCTTTGCTGGCCGGACTGGAAGTGCCCGCGCACCAGGGGATTGTGATGGAAGCGCTCCAGGTACTCGGCCCCGAACATCCTGAATCGATCCTGCGCGGGCTAACCGACAAGCGCCCGATGTATGTGCGGAACCTCCTCACGCTTCTGGCCCGCTGGAACAACCCGCAGTTCGCAGACCAGATCGAGAAAGCTCTTCGCCATCCGGATGCGACCGTGCGGCGCGATGTGCTCCGCCTCCTGGCAAGTCTGCGGCCATCCGGCCCGGGGAACAGGTTGATCAGCCTGCTCTTGGACCAGGACGAAACCGTTCGACTGACCGCCATGAAGCTGCTCGCCACCGGACACTACCAGGCGTCCTTCCAGCACTGGTCGCCCTTCTTGACTCAGGATGGTTTTCTTGACCGATCCCCGGCGGAGAAACGTGCCATCTACCTGGCCATGAAGCAGACCGTCGGAGACGAGGCCGTTCCCTACTGGCAGGGCCTCCTCACGGAATGGTCCTGGACCAACCGCAAGAAGAAAGAAGAACTGGCGCTCTTGGCGGCGGACATGCTGGGCAAACTGGCAACGTCGGCGGCCCATGCGGCCCTGGAGCTCGGACAAAAAAAAGGCGGGGCCGCCGTGCGACAGGCCTGCGGCAACGCCCTCGCCGCCATTACTCGTCTCCAGCGCCAACACATCCCCCCGGCAGCCAACGGATAACTGCGAGGTCTCCCCGTGCACGACCATCCGCCCCCCGCCCAGCCGACCGCGGACGCCCCCCATCCGATCCTGACTCACGAACGCTCCCTCGCGAACAAAATCGCGCGAGGGTCCGAGGCCGGCGACATCCTCGACCAGCAACTGGCCATGCTCGGCATCCAGTTGGTCACACAGCTCAACGTGTTGATCAAAACCTCTCGCATCCACGGTCGCGCGAATGCCGCGCTCGACAAACCGGTCGATTCCCTCTTGACGCTGATCAAGACCTTGGCCGTGGACCGCCCCGCCGTGCTGCGGATTCAGAACGACTTCCTGTTTCTCGGAGACAGCTACCTCAAGGTGAATTCCCAGCAGATGCAGGTCTTTTCAAGCATCATTGAGGTCTTGGATCGGTGGAAGATCGGCGGCCTTTCGTTTTCCTCAGCCGTGGACTCCCGCGACTTGCGAGAATTCGCCTATCTGTTCGTCACGCTCGATCCCGAAAAACACACGGTGACCGATCTGCAAGAGGCGCTGGAACGGGCGGGGGTGACAAATATCGAACTGGAGGAGCCGCGCGTGCTCCAACTCCATCAGTCTGGCGAAGACTGCCAGGCGGGGGGATCGGGCTCGGAGGGGACCGCGGGCGCGCCAAACGGGCGGGCCATGCGGTTGACCGGCAAGGCCGCCGCGAAGGGCGGCTACGCAAAGGCCGCGATGGCGGTCGGCGAGCTGACGCAACAGGTGCGGGCCGGCGGCACTGTCAGCTTCAAGCAGGCCAAGCGCGCCATTCAGAACATCGTCGAGTTGATGATGCAGGACGCCTCGACTCTTCTGGGTCTCACTACCCTGCGCTGCCATGATCAATACACCCACAACCACTCCGTCAACGTAGCGTTGCTGGCCATGGCACTGGGAAATCGAGCCGGATACCCGAAGGTGGACCTCGCAGACCTCGGGCTGGCGGCGCTCTTTCATGACGTGGGCAAATGCGCCATCGCCTTGGAGGTGCTGAACAAACCGGGAGAGTTCACACAGGAAGAGTGGGCCATCATGCGCTCCCACCCGACCGAAGGCGTGTTCACGCTGGTCCGTTCACGAGGAATTCACAATGTCCCCGCTCGGATGGCTGCGGCATCCTTCGAGCATCACATGAACTATGATTTTTCCGGGTACCCGAAATTGGTGGGACCCTGGACTCAGTCGGTGGCCAGCCGCATCATCACGATCGCCGACTGTTACGACGCGATGACGTCGTCCCGCGTGTATCGGCGTGAACCGATGTCGCCTGCTAACGTCCTCAAGTTCATGTTTAACAAGAGCGGCCAGGCATTTGACCCGGTCCTGCTAAAACTTTTCGTGAACTGCGTCGGCATCATCCCGATCGGCAGTCTGGTCCGGCTCGATTCCGGCCCCCTGGCCGTGGTGATGCAGCCGGCTCAGGACAAGACGAATGCCGAGCGACCGATCGTCAAGGTGGTCACCAACGCGCAGGGCGATCCGATCGAGCAGGGCCCCGACCTCGACCTCACCGAGCAGGATGAGATCGGATCCTTCAAGCACAGCATTGTGCAGCTGGTCGACAACACCGAGTACCATTTCGATACCGGCCGCTACTTCCTCTGACCCACCCTCCCCAGAACCTCATCCGTTCCCTATCGCTTGCTCTCCGGCGGCGGCCAATCCATTTCCGTCTGCCTCCCGCAATAAAAACAGGCCACCCGGTATTTCGCCTTTCGGCGAGGGTTGGGCATGGAGATGAACACCACGGGGGTGTCGTCGTAAGGGCAGACCGGCTGCTGGTGCATGAGATGTTCGTCCGCCATCAACTCCAAGGACGCATTGTCCCACGGCGGCGTCGCCTGCTCGACGCCGCTGACCCTGTCCTGCCACCCGCAGCGTTCACAGTGCATCACGAAGGTCTTGACGCGGTCGCGGGTTTGCGACTGGTCGACTGTTTCCACCGGTCCGGGACAACCCTGCTGTCCGCATCGGATCGGTTCATGCTGGAGCGCTCGTACAAAGAGTCGATGAGACTCCTGTCGATCCATCGGCATCGCTTCCCTCCTTTCATCCGGACGTGAGACGACGAGGCCGTCGCCCCGGTCCTTCTGCGCTTATAACGGTGGTCCCCCACCCTGTCAAATACCCCCGTGACCTCGAGGCCCTCCTTGACACGTTCCCCCTCGATCGTTATCCTCCCAAGGCTTCCGGCAGTGATCATTTATTCGGCGAAAGGAGTTCCGAGATGGGTGTGATGCGGCATGCAACCGGCCTGCGCGCGGCGATTGTCGGCGGGATCGTAGCGGCCTCGCTGGCCTTGCCCTCGATGAGCCCGGCGGCGGAGTTCAAGATGGGGGTCATCGATCCTCAAGTGGTCCTGGAAAAAAGCAAGGCCGGCAAGCGCGCCTTGGAGGGGCTACGGGAGTATGTGGCGACGCGCCAGAAGCTGCTGTCTCGGGACGAAGAAGAATTGCGCAATACCGAAAAACAGCTCAAGGAACAGGCCTCCAAGCTGAGCGACGCGGAAAAGAAAGAGAAGGAAACCTCCTTCCGCTCAAAGATCCAGGATTACCAGAAGCGCGCCCAAGAATTTAATCAGGAATTACAAGGCAAGCAAAAGGAACTGGTGGACGAGTACATGAAAAAAATCGCGACGGCCACCCAGGCCGTCGCCGATAAGGGCGGGTACCAGTTGGTGCTGGACAAGGGAAGCGAGCAGACCGTGAAGATCGTCATTTTCAACAAGGATACGATCGACCTGACCGAGCAGGTCATCAAGGAATTCGATCGAACGAACAAGTAGCGCTCATAGGCTCTGCAAGTCCCGCTTCATCCGCCCCACCAGCTGGGTAAAAGCTGGTGGGGCCGGATCCGCCTCCCCGATCACCAGTTCAATGTCTCGCCCCACGCCGATCCCCAGCCCCAGAGCGGCTGCACGTTTGATCTGCCGCTGCTCCTCGATCCGTTTCCCCTCCAGCTTCGACCAGGTGCCGAATGAGCGCAGCAGGGCGATAGCCACCACATCCACCGCCACGCGATCCCCGCTGCAGAGCACCACATCTGTGTGGGCAGGCGTGCCGGAGGTCGGTCCGCCTTCGATCATGATCGTCGTCCCGTCAGCCACCGTGAGCACGGGATGCACGGCGAGGTTCAACTCAGCAATCCGTTCGTGCCAATCGCCGCTCCAAAAGCTCACGGAAGGCCGATTCCGTGGATGCACGGCGCCGACAAAGTTTTTCAGGCTACAGGAAAACTCAGCGAACCGATGAGTCTTGATCACCGGCATGTTGATGACGAGATCAGCTTCGTAGACCGGCCGCGAAAAATAGAAGCGACGAAGCGCTTCACTGTGAGGCGGTTCCAGCCTCACCCAGGGCTCATCCTCCAGCGCAAGAACACGGGCACCTGCACTCTCAGCCGCCGCCCGCATGCCCGTCTTGGTGAGATTGTCAGATGTCGGGAGACGAATGATTCCTGAGCCATCCGCCACCGTGACCTCGCCCGCCCCGCCATCCCGGGCCAGTTCGGCCATCGTGGCGACGACTCGGGGATTGGTGGTGGAGGGCGGCGGCCGATCGTTCAGCACGTTGGGCTTCAGGAGAACCCGCTTGCCGCGCAGTTGCAACCGATCGATTCCGCCGAGCAGTTCCAAGCCTCGCCGCACCATACGCCGGGGCTCCTTGCCATAGACCATTGCCACCAGCGGGCGACCGTTTGCGACGAAGGGATTGACCGGGAAGGCCTTGAGCGGAACCAACGGGCCCTCCGGCTCAAAGAGCAACTGCCGGAGCACATGACGAGGCGAACGTGCCACTGCCGGCAGGAGCACCAACCCGAATGCGGCATTGTGAAACAGCTCGCGCCTGGAAAAGGTCATGGCCTAGGGGCGTCGGCCCCGCTCGATAGGGTAGCCGGCCACGCGCCAGGCCTTGATTCCACCCTCCATCGAACGCACATCCGTATAGCCCATGAGTTGAAGACTGTCCGCTGCCAACACCGAACGGTACCCGCCCCCACAATAGAGAACAATCGGCTCGTGTTTCTGAGGAATGACCGTTTCCACATCCCGTTCGATCACTCCCTTGCCGAGATGGACCGCCCCTGCCGCATGGTCTTCTTCATATTCGTGATCCTCTCGCACATCCACAAAGTGAAAACGCTCCCCACGCTCCAGCTTACCCTGTACCTCGGAAATACTGCATTCGCGGATCCGCTGTTTGGCTTCCTCGACGAGTTTCAGAAAACCTGGGTTGTGTTGCACGGTCGGTCCTCCACTCAAAACAACGATTGTTGCGCCTCATGGCGGCGAAAGGTGTGAGGAATCGCCTCCCCCACCGATCGAAATCCGGCGCGGCGATAACTCACCTCGAACAGTTTCTCAAGGCACTTCCAGTAGGTTCCGATCCCCTCATGTCTGCTGAAGAATGCGGAATCGCTCAGCCGCCCTTGCCGCATCTCTTGCAGACGATGGACGATCTTCGCCACGCGCTCCGGAAAGGCCTCGCGCATTCGCTCCAGGAACACCGTCTGCACGTTTCCAGGCAAACGCAACAGACTGAACGTTGCAGTGGTGGCCCCCGCCTCCTTCGCTCGCGTGAGCAAGGCCGGCATCGCGTTGTCGTTCAAGCCGGGGATGATCGGCGCAATCGAAATCCCAGTGGGGATTCCCGCTTCGGAAAGCAAACGGAGGGTTTCGAATCGTTTGGTGACCGAGGGGGCTTGCGGCTCGACCGCCCTTGCGGTCTCGTCATCTGCGAACGCGATGCTGAGATAGACACGAACCCACGCGTCAGCCTGCAGCCGCCGCAGCAAATCCATATCGCGCTGGACCAATGCGCTCTTGGTAATGATGCCGACCGGATTTCGGTAGTCCGCACACACCTCCAGGCAAGCCCTTGTGAGGCCCAACGTAGCTTCGAGGGGTTGGTAACAATCGGTGTTGCCGGAGAAGACGACGAGATCGCCATTCCAGGAGGGCTTCTCGAACGCCTGCCGAAGGAGCGCGGCTGCCCGGCGTTTGACGACGATCTTGGACTCGAAGTCCGTACCGGCCCCGAAACCCCAGTATTCGTGCGAAGGCCTGGCGTAACAATAGGCGCAGGCGTGAAAACAGCCGCGGTAGGGATTCACGCTCCATCTGAAGGGCAAATCCGGGCTCTCGTTTCGGCTCAGGATTTGTTTGGTGTCGTCCTCGAAGAGCTGCAACTCGCGGCGTCGAGGCTCAAGGGCGTCGCGTTGAGTGGACTCGAAAGGATTCGGCGGATTGGAGACCAGTTTCATCGGAGCCTATCGTGGCGCGACCCGTGAGGGTTGTCAATCGCATGCATCCGCCGCCGATCTGATTGGCCCCTCGGAGCTTGCTTCATTGACTCTGCTGGAAAGCCGATGATAGATTTCACGCCGTTTTAGAGGAAACGCGTATGTACGATCTTCGGCTATTACGAGAAAACCTCGACGACTTGCGCGACCGGTTGGGTACGCGAGGCAAGGACGTCGCCTGGGACAGTCTGCGTACCCTGGTCGAGCAGCGGCGGTCGCAAACCATCCAAGTCGAAGACCTTCGACATCGACTCAAGAAGGGGTCGGATGAGGTCGCTCGACTGAAACGCGAGAAACAGCCGGCCGAGGATGCCATGGCGGCCATGAAGGCCTTGGGAGAAACCATCAAGGCCCACGAAGACCAGCTTCGAGTGGTGGAAGAGCAGCTGGCGCAAATTGCGCTACGGATTCCAAACCTTCCCCACCCCTCTGTTCCAGATGGTCAAGAAGCGACCGACAACGTGGAGGTGCGCCGATGGGGGAGCCCTCCGCAACTCACCGGTCCAGTTCAACCGCATTGGGATCTTGGCGAAAGCCTCGGGATTCTCGAATTCGACCGGGCCGTCCGCATGGCCAAGGCACGGTTTGCGGTCCTGACCGGACTAGGCGCCAGGCTGGAACGCGCGCTGATCAATTACATGCTGGATCTTCACACGAGTCAGCATGGATACCGAGAAATTCTCCCGCCCCTGCTGGTGAATCGTGCCGCCATGACCGGCACCGGTCAATTGCCGAAATTCGAGGAGGATCTCTTTCAACTCCGCGAGGAGGACCTGTTTCTGATCCCGACCGCCGAGGTCCCGGTCACGAACCTCCACCGCGAGGAAATTCTGGCCGAGGAGACACTCCCGATCCGGTATGCGGCCTACACCCCTTGCTTCCGTCGAGAAGCCGGATCCTACGGCAAGGATACCCGTGGGTTGATCCGCCTGCACCAGTTCAACAAGGTCGAACTGGTGGCCTTTGCAAAGCCGGATGAATCCTATGTCGAGTTAGAGCGACTGACCGCACATGCCGAGGCGGTCTTGCAGGGGTTGAACCTCCACTATCGAGTGGTAACTCTCTGCCGGGGCGATATGGGATTCTCCGCCGCTAAAACCTACGACATTGAGGTATGGCTCCCGTCACAGCACACCTTCCGGGAAATCAGCTCCTGCAGCAATTTCGAAAGCTTCCAGGCTAGGCGTGCGAACATCCGGTGGCGCGCCAAGGGTGGAAAAAAAGATGTCAAGCCCGAGTTCGTCCACACACTGAACGGATCGGGGCTGGCTGTGGGTAGAACGCTCGTCGCGATCTTAGAAAACTATCAGCAGCCCGATGGCTCGGTGGCGATCCCGCCGGCGTTACGACCTTATATGGGAGGGCTTCAGGCAATCACACGCGTTCAGGACTAAAAGTCTCGGCCGAGGGAGGGGTGACGGAGTGGCCGAACGTGCCGGTCTTGAAAACCGGAGATGGGGTAACCCATCCGCGAGTTCAAATCTCGCCCCCTCCGCCATCTTTCCACCAGGATTCACTCTTCCCATTAGGATAGGCCGTCCTCTGACAGAAAATCTCCTCGCTTTCCCTCCGAACAATTACGGACTTGTGCGGCTCGTCCTGCTCATGGTTGACTGTCAGAGGGTGAAGGTGCCTGCTCTGGCTGTGCCCACCCAGGGCAGCAAGAGGTCTCGACATCCTCCTGGCGAGATCTGCCTTCACCCTTGATTCTCCCTCCCACTCAATTGATTAGCGGGCCCTTCCCCCGATTCACTGGCTGAGCCGGTTAGATTACACCATCGAACCGTCTCCTCCCCCCTCCATGGTATTTCCAACCTTCTCCGCCCCGAGTATCGTTGGGAATGCCAACGCACCGCACACTTCATCCGATACTTTACATTTCAAGAAACGGCCTTCTTGGACCTTGCATGGAGGTGTCGCTATGCCCAAACAGGTCGGTAAGATTGGGACAGTCCGTAGAGAACTGGAAGGGAAGGCCTGCCCCTTCTGCGGGGGGCAAAAGTATCAGCTCGTTTTGCGATGCCAGAGTCCCATCTGCACCGAAACACTCTTCGCTCGCTGCTGCCAGTGCCTACGGACGAAAGACTTGGACGAAGATCTTGGACGCATTCTCTGGATGTAGGGATCACCGGTCCGTTCTTGCCACATATGATCACACTAGGAGGCTGCATGACCACAGCTCGGAAACGAACGCATAATCTGGCTGGACAAAAATCACAAGCTCTCCGCATGCTCGTGGCGAGCGGAGTCATTCGACCGGCAACCCTCGACCCCCTCCATTTAAGCATGGCACAACAAGGCACGACAGCCCCACACCCCTCCTCCAGCACTCCACCGGGAGTTCGACTTGCCCATGCCTCACCTGTTGGTCATCTCCTAGGCCCTCATACCCTCTGGCCAACCACACTCCGAGATATTCTCAGGGAATTTATTCGGTAATTGGCGACCAGGCTGGCATCGCCCAACGCATTTAATTCCTCGCGCGCCCTTCCATGACTAGAAATTCCTTCAAGGAATCACTTGAGTGGATTCAGTGCTCTGGGGTATGATCCGCCTTCTTCAAAGGAAAACGACCCGCTCAGCAACGAGCCTAGAACAAGAAGCAGTGAAAGCCAGCGATTATTGCGGAGAGGTGGCCGAGTGGCCGAAGGCAACGGTTTGCTAAACCGTCACAGGGCCAAAAGCCTTGTCGCGGGTTCAAATCCCGCCCTCTCCGCCACCTTGATGACCCAGAGTTGATTTTTGACGAGGGTTCCTGTAGAGAAGATTCCCCGCCCCGAATTCTCACCGAAGCGCCGAGGTAGCTCAGTTGGTAGAGCACAGCCCTGAAAAGGCTGGTGTCGACAGTTCGATTCTGTCCCTCGGCACCACAAATCGCGCACTTAGAGATTGTTCTACGTAGGATGGTGGCACCTGAGTGGCAGTAAGTGGCACCTCATAGGCGTTTTCGGCCTTCAAAAGAGTCTCGGTGAACGATTCCAACCGAGTCACAGCTTCGCGCAATCGCCCGTCCCAGTTGTGAATGTAATACTTCGCTGAACCAGGAAGTGGCTCACCCTTCAGCGTCTGAATCACAGCATAATCCACTCCACATTGGGTCAACCAAGTCGTAAACGTGTGTCGGAGGTCGTGGAAGTGAAGGTCATGAAGCCCTGCCCGCTCACACGTTCTCATCCAACTATGTTTGAATGAGTTACCATTCTTCCATTGGCCGAAGAATCGTCCCCCAATCCGTGATAGCCCTCCGAACAGTGCTTCGCAAGCCAAGCCATTAAGGGGAATTGTTTTCGGAACTCCCTTGATCTTCGTTCGACCCGGCGCCGGCGCCATCCACCAACCGTCTGCCCGCTGCATCAACCATTCTTCATGGGTCTCAATGAGCTTGTTCTCGCGCAATCCAATCTGAAGCGCCGCCATGATGAGACGCCATACTTGTGGCGAGGCAGCGGCCTTAAGCTTCAATAGTTCCCATCCTTCCAGCACGCGCTCACGTTTCACGTACTCAGGCACAGGAAGACGTTTGAGCCGATTCTTATCGAGCCGATCCATATCCACGGCCAGATTCAGCACCGCCATTAACACTGCACATTCTCGTTCGATCGTTCCTGCCGCAACTGGTCGAAGGTTATCAATGGGGCCGGTAAGATCCGAACGACGTTTCTCCAAATAGGCTAATCCGTCCTCAAGGCGAATCTCGGCCAGTCTTTTCTCTCCGAAATAAGGAATGATGTGCTTCGTCAGAATGAGTTCATTTCGGCCGTCGTTTGTTGGCCGCTTCGCATTCAAATACTGCAGGTAGATTGGAATGAAGGCCGAAAAGGTGGTGTCCGACTGGTCAGCGAAGTGAGTTGTTTGAGCGGATATACGTACCGGTTGCGCCGTATTCGCATGTATGGCGGTGATAACTTGAAGGGCAGCTTCGCGTTCCTGGTCAATGGAAAGGTTGTATCCAAGGACAGGCCTATAACGAACACCTCGATACCAATATGTGAGAACCGAACGAGTCTTCCCAGAAGTTAGGATGCGCCGAATGTTCATGGCGTTACCTATGACGAGACAATACAAAAAGTGGATTCCGATGGTAGACGTTGGATGGACCGGCGTCAACTGGCGCAGGAGACAGATCCTCGTGCTTGTCGCTGTTCACCTCCTGTCCCTCGGAGCGCATTCGAATCCACTTTTCCAAGTCTTCCTTTACGAACATCAACCGGTGACAATAGCGAACACGTGGAATATCAGCACGTTGATACAGAGTCCGCTTAGTTAACCGCAAAAATTGAGCAGCTTCTTCGATGGTAAGAAGCGTCATACCTTCTCCTATCTAAGCACACAATGAAGCCGAAGCATTTTGACTCTCAGCTTATGTGATCTAACCGGGGGAGTCTCACGACACCCCCATTCCCCCATTAATGCGCCCGCGTGTCCCCCGGCTTGAGTCAAAGAGTAAGCCTCCTACGCGTGCGACCCGTGGCTGGGGAGCAGCGGGACAGGCCTTCCCGGTCCCCTCCGTGCAGGTCTCCGCCCCTCCAGGCCTGCCCGCTGCGAGAGCCCCCTGCCGCCTCCTTCGTTACGCCCCACCCTTGGTTTGTGAAGGGTGGGGCTAGAACATAATTTCAGAAGGAGGCGGACATGTCCGTTGATAGTTCTCTCGGTTCCTCGAGCGGTGAACGGCCACTGAGCCCGAAATCGCGCTACGGAGTGCCTCGGTACCGTGTGACCCTCGTGCGCGAGGGCCGTGCCATTCCAGCTGCGGAATCGGTGCATACGTCGGAAGGCGCTGCTGCGATTCTCCGGCCGCTGTTCGCTGGGTTGGATCGGGAACAGTTCCTGATCTGTGGCCTGGATGCGAAGCATGGACTCATCGGGATCAACGTGGTCTCCACTGGTTCACTGACCTTGGCCATTGTGCATCCCCGCGAAGTCTTCAAGCCCCTGATCCTGATGAATGCCGGCGCCTGGCTCTGCGCGCATAATCACCCCTCTGGCGATAGCACACCCAGCCCGGAAGATCGCGTGCTGACCAAACGGCTGCGCGAGGCGGCCGATCTGTTCGGCATTCCGCTGTTGGACCATCTCATCCTCGTCGAAGAACGCTACTACAGCTTCGCCGACCAGGGCTGGCCCGGCGCTTAGCGCAAGAGCCGCAACACCCAGGCCGCGCCTGCGGCCACTAAGGCGAGTCCAATCGCCGCCGTCCCCCAGGCCACCAGGTCGGCAGCCAACGCATTGCCGATGGTTTGAATCTGTTGCGCCGTCATCATCAAGCTCCTTTGTCGTCACACTGCTCATGCTGTCCTGTGATGCGAGAAAAGAGGCAGGCTGCTGCCAGCCTGCCTCGATGGGCTCTCTCAGCCCACAATTGCGCGAACGCGCTTAAAGGCGTAGATCGCCAGCGCCACGCCAATCAAGGCCGTGGCCCACAAGAGCAGATCGGCCCGCACCGTGGCCACATCCGCCGACACCGGAAACAACTGCGCAAACGACAGGTCCGGGACGCCCAAGGCAAACACGAGCGCCATGAGCAGGCCCCCGAGCCCTTTCACCCAACTCCAACCCTTCATACGGCACCTCCTTGTGCTGGTGGTGGTCACGCCCACCCACGCCGCCGGAACACTCGCCGACGGTCGAGCGCCTCAGTGGCTCTGAGGCAGAATCAGTTTGATAATCAGGCCCACGGCGAAGCCGCCGAGCCAAAAGATCGCCGTGAAATAGGTCATCGTTTCAATCGCCGGCAGGTCCATACAACACTCCTTCACCGATGAGTCGCATTGATCCTTCTTCATAGACCTCCGACACGGACACTCCATACCGACCGGTAATTTGTGCCGCCGTCAGGATCTCGCCGCTATCCAGGAGATACCGCCACCCTTGACGGTTCTGACTCATTCCGGCCCCTCCGAGGATTCGGACGGTTCGCTTTGGAGGTGGTGGAATCGCTGGTGTTGAGGGAGACATCCCCAATGGATTGAGCAGACTGCCCGAGCCGGACGCTGGTGCCCCGATGGTCGTGGTTGAGGTAGGAGTTGATCCAGCGGCAGCCCCTGGCTTGCTAGCACTCAACGACGACCAGGGCCGCCAGAACATGAGACCAATGGCAAAGAGTCCAGCGGCGATGCCAATCGCCACCCGTGCCGACTTGAAGACGGTATGGCTACGTTTTTCTTCTCGGATTGCCGCCGAGGCATAACTCGAATAGTAGGCGTAGATCGCCGGTGAGTAGGTTCCGACGAAGGCCCGGATGACTTCGTTGTCTTCGGGGTTCCCGCGCACCTTGCCCTGATACTTCTTCGAGAGCCCCACAAAGCTTAGCTTGCGGAACTTCACGGTCGCTTCGATCAATCGGGTGACACCTTGCGACATCTGGCGGAAGTCTTGGCTCATGAGCAGAATGTCCACGCCATGATGTCGGTGGGTTTCAAGCCAGCGTAGCAACCCTGGTTCAACTTTCTGCATCGACCGGAACACGGTTTGCGCCTCATCGATAATCACGGCAGAACCGGGCTCGACATGGGGAAAGGCCTGCAGGACTTCAACCGAGTCTTTCCAGATCGTGATCTGTTGTTCGAGGACTTCGATATCGATGCCCGTGAACAATGACAACCGATCCAGATAGATCCCATCGACGGCGATATAGAGCCGCCGGCCTTGTTTGACCCACGGCAGGAACTTCTCGCAGATCGCGTGATAGGATTTGCCCGAGCCCGGCACGCCCTCATACAGTTCGATCATCGGAGACTCCTGAGATACACCCAGATCCACAGGGCCAAGACCACGGTCCATGCATAGGCCCACCCGATCACGAGGTGGTTCATGAACCCCACCGGACGAATGGAATGGTTTGCAGAATGAACCGCGTCCCCATGGCGCTCGCCACGATGGCCAGCGCCTGACTCATGCCCGTCGCGCCCAGCACCCACGCATACTGATCGGGAATCACCGGCAGGCTAAGCCCTGCCGTCCCGATGGCAGCGAGCGTGCTGTCCGCCACGGAGAGCAGGGAATCCCAGATGCCGAGTCCCCAATCGGTGAGCGAAAAGAAGAATTCCTGCAGCCAGCAATAGATGAGCGTCAGAATCGCCGTCATGTCGTCTGGCCTCCACCGACAAAAATGATGCGGTACGCGGCAATCGACGCCGTCGCAATGACGAGTGTTCGGAGCACGGTGAAGAACCAGGCCCATTGATTGAAATCGACCTGCTGACTGCCAAAGAAAGCTGACGGCAGCGCAATCACCGGCAAGCTCGAAGGCCAGGTGAGGGACTTGAGCAGGTTCAGCGTGCCGAGCAGGCCACTCGTGCCCCAGCGGGTCTGATGTTCCTGGAGGACCGTCCCGAAGGTCCGGCTTTCATGCGCGCCGACCGTGCAGGACGTAGTCGCTTGGGTCTCTTCTTGCTCTGTTGTCGAGCCGTCCGGATTCTGCGTCGTGGTCGTCGTCGTGGTCGTGGTCTGCTGCTGCGTGTTCTGCTGCGGGGTACTTGCCGGCGGTGGGACATTGTCCACCACCACGATATCCCCGGCTGGCACGGGCTTCGGCTTCACCGTCGTTGGCATCTCGGTCGGACTGACCGGTTGCGAAACCGTGTTGTCCGCCGGCTGCGTCGTGCCAGTCGTGCCAACCGGGCTCGTATGTTGTTCGATGGCATTCGGGTCGGTGGGCGATTGCGCCAGCAGGTACTGCTGAACGTCTGATGCCGTGGGCGTGCCGGTGGTTTGTTGCGCTGGCGAAGGCGGACACCACCAGTTCGTGGGCCCGGCGGAGGTCATGCCCGGCGTCGGACTGCCCAGATAGCCGAACATGAGCCCGCCAGGACAGTTCGCTGCGGGCGTCGGACTGCCCGCGATGTTGTGATTCGGAATGGTGTAGGTCTGTCCGTTATAGGAATAGGTCCAGTTTCCCGTCGGTGGGGACGCCGCCTGTTTGATGGCGGCCAGATCCGGCTGCGAATAGTACATTTGAGCTAACACCAGGCCCGCGCTGACCCCGAGGGCCGCCCATCCAACCGGACCAGCCACCATGCGAACGGCCAATGAGGTGGCAGAAGGGGCCAGGGCCGCTGCGGCGACTTGGGAGGCCAGGGCCGACCGTTGGGCGGCCAGATAGGCAATCCGTTCGGCTTGGGCGACGACCCTCGAATACTGCGTCGTTGTCTGGCCTAAGGATTCGCCCGGCGCAAGACAGAATGAGACGAAGAGGGCCCAGACAAACCCGAGATACGTCATGAGAGACAGGAGTTTCACAATCGTCCGACTCCGAGGCCGGTGAGGAAGGCCAGTAACAGGACCGCGACCAAGATCATCGTGAGATCCACCGGCCTTCCTCCCGCTGCCGTTACTTGAGCACTTCCAAGGCCGAGAGATCGAAGAACACCCGACCTGTCTGTTCGAACTTCCGCACTTCGATGGAGGCGCGCGCCTGCTTGCCTTCGGCCTGCTTGCAGGCATCAATCAACGGCATCTGATCCTCCGGGATACCCAACCGCAGAATCCCCGGATCTTTGCCCTTCACATAGAAATCCACCGATCTGTAAACCTTGCCCTCCCGACTCCTCCGCTCGACATACCCCTGCACGGCTCCTTCCGCTTTGACTTGCATCGTCGTCCTCTCCTTCCGCTGCGTGTTGAATCGGGTCAGCCAAGCGCCTGACCCATGCGCCCCGGCCTTCAGGCCGGGATTTCGTTTCGAACACAAATTCCAAATCGCATTCCGTACAGCTCACACACAAGGCGCCATTTACCCATTTGCACGGTGCGCCATGCGCCCCGCACCCTGGACAGCCACGGCGCCAGGCACCGTTATGAAAGCGTAAGGACATAGGGGGTGCCTCTCTTTCGCTGCTTCAACAGGGCATAGTGCTTCTGGTTCCATCGTTTCGTGCCCGCATAAATCATCTCCGTCAAAAACTGATCACCGCGACAGGCCACGACCACGGCGAGCATGGGGCTGAGGGCGTGGGCGAACCACGCGACGACATCATCCAGCCGCTGTTGAATGCGTTCGACCACGAGCCGACAGCGCATGAAGCCTTCGGTAAGCGCTTTCCACCACCCCACCAACGGTGCGCGATACTTCTCATAGGACTCGGCCTCTCGTGTCGTCTCGCGGAAATCGACATAGGAACGCAGCACGCCAACCAAAAAGGCTCGCCAATCTTCGGGATCGAGCGTGAGGAGTGCTTTGGCACAGGCTTGGGCCCGATCCTGTTTGAATTCTAGTTCCCATCGGACGCCGTACAATGCTGCGTCTTCGCGGCCTCTGGCCTGGAGCTCAAGACGTTTGTCGTAGACCCGCAGCATGGTTTGACTCTCGCGACTGCCGAAGTAGAGCGTCTCTCCGGTCCGAACGCCCTCACGATGATTCGAGGCTTGAATGACTTTGAACTGCTTGGACCGGCTGACCACTTGTCCGGCCTCCACAGCCAGGCGGACGGTCTCGACTGCGACAGAGGCCTCCCGGTCGTCCAAGGCCACATCGATGCGGGTCACATGGCCCTTCTGGGCAAAGATCCAGGCGAGAACCGCTTTCACCTTGGTCTCGTCCCACTGGGACACAATTCCAGCCGAGAGATCCACATGCACTTCCTTCGGGTTGCGAGGAGCACCCGTCCCCAGTTTTCCGACGCCCGTTTTGCCTTCTGTCATAAGCTGAGCCACGGGATAGCCGCGAAAGCCGGTCTCACTCTGGAACCAGTCGCCCCCAATCAGCGTGATCACGTCAGCGACCTCCGCTTTGGGCAGCGTGAAGGCGAGCCAATCGATGGTCTGCGTGAACCCTCCAGAACCCGTCATTTCTTCCCCCTTGGCTTCTGTGCGATAGACGCCCCCGTCTTACCAAGTCGGGGGCGGGCCCGCTGCGCGCGCCGCCGGCTGGCGCCGCCGGTCGCGCTGCGCTGTCCATCCTTCCTCGTAGAGCCGACAAACGTCAGACTGTGCCCCTTGGCCTTCAGCGCTTCCTTCACCCGTTCCAGGTCGAAGCGCACAAACCGGCAGAATCGATCCACGGGAATCTCGCCCTTGCGGTAAGCTCGACGGATTGACTTTGAACTGACTTTGAGGACGGCGGCCAACTCATCGACGGTTAACCAGGTTTGTTCCATCACGTCTCCTTTTCGTTACGACGCACGAGGTATGGCTGAACCATACGCATCGGCGTGCGGTGGTGAAAGAGGCCCGTTCGGGGACACTAGGGGACAATAAGGGACACTAAGGGACACTACGTCAGCCCACCCAAGGTGTTCTTCAGACCACGAAGAGCCGTGGATGAGAACTATGCAAAAATATTGTCAGAGGAGGGATCTGAAAGTATGGGATGACCAAATAGCGCGCTGGTGGCTATGATTGAACTTTTCGCCTGGAAGCAGCGATGAGACTGTTATAGGGCGAATGGGAGTGAAGTGAGCATAATGTGCCGACAGTCGCGAGCGAAATTTCGGCCTCTTGACGCAAAAAGTCGTACTAGGGCCAAAAAACCAAAAACTAGGTACATAAGCCCCTACTGCGTGGGGAGCATGTGTTAGTCGGTCCGAAGGTGGGACTAGTTAGTTAACCGCCTGAGCGAAGCAGTTCCGGGATCATACTGGTGGTCTGTAATTGTTCCATCCTTGATGCGGCTCACAGCCTCGTCGATCACGAATAGCGGCACGAGGAACCATTCGCGTGGCACCACGGGATTTCCGAAGCGGTCCTTAATCTCGATGTTTAGCCGCACTGGATCGAAGATGCGGTGGATGAGATTCTCAAGCTTCGTCCGGTTGATATTCGAAAGCTTGTAGGTGGCGACGACTTCCACGTCCGCCAATAGAAACGTTGGATCGAGCTTCGCGTTGTCGATGCGGCGATCAACATTCCCGCCAGTCACGCCGATCTTGTGCAAAATGTCTCGGTGCGCGGCGATGGCGGGATTCTCGGATTTGCTTCGCAGCACATAGATCGTGCCGCTCCCCAGGTCGCTCTCTTCGATTTCGCTGGAGAAAAGTGGTCCCGCATCAGGATTGGAAATGACCCGTCCAGCGCCGTCCCGGTGCAGAGCTCGCTGGAGCGAGCGCAGGAGAACATCGCTCTCAGTGCCGTTGTCATAGATGACCCGAAGGCGACTGTCGCGGCGTCCGTATTGTGTTACAAACTCCTCTCCGACTTCCGCCACATAGGCGACCTGACCGCCGACGATGAACCACTGACCCTTTTGTATCTGGTCCATGGTCTCGAACGGGCGGGTGCGTCGGATGCTCGCGGCGAGGTCTTTCTTAATCTCCTCGAACATCGACCTGAACTCCTCGAAGTCCTCGCACTTGGTGCGGTTGGCGATTTCTTCCGCCGCGCGTTTCTCAGCGGCGGAACGGACATGCCGGAGTTCGGCGATGTCATCCTGCGTACAATCGACGCCGAGTTCGGCAAGAAGCGCATCGTCGTCCATTTCATCGGCATCCGCTTTGGCAGGTTCGAGCTTCCCGTCTTTGAGAAGCCCCTGCCGGTCCAGGGGTTCAAGCAGTGACCGGCACTCTTCCAGTGCACGCAGGCGATCTAGGCGCACAGCGTACAGACGTTCGAAAATGTCACGATCTTCCCCGTGCTGCGGCGTGCGCCCATGTTCGTCAAGGAATCGCTGTACTTCTTCGAAGCCGGCGATGATGCGCTCTTCGCGGCGCGTACGGCCGCCCGTCGCCTTCGTCTCAATCTCGACACCAAGCTCCTCAAGGAGAGCGTCGTCTTCGTCGGTGAACTCAGCCACGCGATGCCTCCGCCTTCATACGTGCAAGGTACGCCACACCTTCGGCCATGCGCTTTTCCCACGCATCGGGTGACGTAATGGAGGGTAGACGTCCTCGTTCCTGCTTGAACCTCAATGCACGTTTCGCAAGGTCCCTCGCCTCCTCAATGGAGAGATTGACACGCTTGGCTGAGATGGCCGCCTGAACCTGCTTCAGACTATCCTCGCTCATACTCTTGGCGAGGATCGCATAGGCTTCCCCGAAGGGATTGATCCGGTCGATCAGGTCGATGTCGAGTTCGCGTACATCCATGGCAAGCTTGCGAATACCGTCGATCAAAGCGGTATTACTGCTCTGCTGCCCCTCGCCCTTCGCCCCGCCAAGCACAGTCTGCTTGGCCTGCTGGGTGAGATTCAGCGCGGCGATTGCGTGCTGACGCACCGCTTCCCGATCTTCCTCATTCAGTTCAGGGTATTTGTCCTTGATGATCTTCCCCATGCGGACCTGGGTCAGTTCTTCAGGTACGAGCTCTTCGTCGAACAAGCCGCGTTCGATGGCGGTCTTGTCCTGAACGAAAGCCGCGATAACCTCGTTCAAATCCTCGCGGCAAATACGCACGGCTTCTGCGCTCTTTGGTTCGACCAGCCCTTTTATCTCGATCTGATAGTGTCCCGTCTCCTCGTTCACCCCTACATTGCATTTATTCGGGTCATAGCCGGCTTCGCCATAGTTGAAGCCCGGCGTAGGCCCACTATTCGAATTCTTCGGCTTGAACTCAAAGCGCGGCGCAAGGACCTGCTCCATGAGAAGACTCGCCGCAATGGCCTTGAGCGTATCGTTCACAGCTTCGGTGACAGCCTCCGCCGACGCATCAGGTTCGGCGATCAGATTGGTGAAACGCGCACGAGTCTTTCCCGGCGCGTCGCGGGTGGCGCGACCGATGATTTGGACAATTTCGGTCAGGCTCGCCCGATAGCCGATGGTCAATGCATGTTCGCACCAAATCCAGTCGAACCCTTCCTTGGCCATGCCCAAAGCAATGATGATGTCCACATAGTCACGGTTGTTCTTTTGCGCCGGATCCTTCAGGGCTGCGGATACGCGGTCACGCTTGGCCGCGTCGTCGTCAACCAAATCAGCAATCCTGAGAATGCGACCCGTCGCTGTCTTGACTAGCTGAAAACCAGTCATAGGGTCGCTGCCCTGCCATTCGCCCAATTCTTCGATAATGTGTTCGACTTCCTTAATCTTGTCCTTCGTGCTTTCGCGTGAATTGACGCTCGGAATGTGAATTATCGTCTTTTCCGCAGGGTTCAACACCTGGAGAATGTCGTCGGTATAAGAGCCCGAATAGAAGAAATAGCCAATGTCGAGCTGCTTGAGGTACTCATAGCCATTGAGCTGCTCATAATAGGTATAGGTGACGGAATTGAACTTCGCCTCGTCATGTGGAGCCAACACGGCCTCGGCATCGCCACGGAAATACGAACCTGTCATTGCAACAATATGTGTCTTGTCCCGGGCAATGAGTTGGCCAAGGTGACGACCAAGTTTGTTATCGTCGTCTGCTGAAACGTGATGAAACTCGTCCACCGCAATCAGGCAATCGTCGAACTTCTCAATCCCGAACTTATCGACGGCGAAGCGAAAGGTCGCATGGGTGCAGATGAGCACGCGGTTATCGCTCTCTAGGAAGGTGCCGACGGCATTCACCTTGCCTCCATTGTCGCCGCCTGGCGCGTCGCACAGGTTCCATTTGGCTTCGACCTTCCAGTCTGCCCAGAACCCATACCTGGTCAAAGGCTCGTCATGAAAACTGGCACCGATGGACCGCTCAGGCACGACGATGATGGCACGCTTGACGCCCTGATTCTGTAGCTTGTCGAGCGCAATGAACATGAGCGCGCGGCTTTTTCCCGAGGCCGGCGGCGACTTGATGAGAAGATACTGCTCTCCTCGCCGCTCATAGGCGCGTTCCTGCATAGGCCGCATACCAAGCGGATTGGCGTTAGTCGCGCTCCCATTTCTGGAATAGGTGACGGAGACGGAGGGGACGTTGGGGATTTCAGCCATGGAAAGTCCTGTATGTCCTATTGTGGATCATCTTGACATACTAAGGCAGAGATACTGTCCCATATCTCCGTCCACTTTGCATTTCGCTGCAAGAACTAATTCGCTTCCCATATATTTGGAAAAAGTCGTCATGCTCGAGAGCATCAAGCAATACCTCTCCATCTCTTACCTGAAACGTCAAGATCTTTCCGTCGTAACACTCGTATCCGTTTAGCTCAGGAATGGGTAAGGATAGTTTCTCCATTGCATTATTGCCGTAGCGCAAACGGCGCCCCACAACAGTACCGGCTAGCGTCCTAATATTGAGGTCTCCTAAAACACTATTTAACTCAGGATTCTTTGCCTGCTTCAAACCAAGATAAACATGCGCACCCCTTGGAAGGTCGAATTGGTTACCCGGTCTGTCCGTACCCCGATTCTTGGTAACATATCCCACGTCTATCCAAAATAGCTCGGTGTCCACCGAAAGTGCTTTCGATTTGGGGACGCAAATCTTTGGTTGGATTATTTCCTCGTATAGCTTCTCGTAGTCGTCGATGATGGCTTCGAGAGGGGTCGATGTCTCCCAGATCTCCTCCAACCTACCGATACAGGCTTCAGCATCCTCGCGATTGACCTTGGAATAATCTATGACACATCCGGCCTCAATGCCCGATAACAGCCCGGAGGCAGAGAGGTTTCCTGAGCCTACGATCTGTCTGCATGGATCACCAGATTTTTCAAAAGTGAGGGCCGTCTTCATGTGGAAGCTTGTCCGAGGTATGAAGGCTTTGGTTTGGGCCACATACTCGCCGTCATGAATTCGAATTGTGCTCTTTCCTATCGTCGTTAATTTGCGAAGGGCGGTCGGATGGCTACGCCCATAATCAATACCGAAAAGCCACCGACATTCTCTTGATGGACCCAAGGCGGTGTAGAGTTGAGTGGCGACTTGAGCAACTCCGGAGTCGGTGACATAGGCAAATGCAGCGAAGGACCGAAGGTTATTCCCGGTAAGGATTTGCTGCCAATGCACAAGTGTTGAGTGCTGCTTTTGTATTTGAACAAACGGCTTCATTTCCCCGACCTATTCTTGTCGTAAAGCGCGAACAGCTTTTCGAGACGCTCGGTGTCGTTCTTAAAACGGCGGCCCACATAGATGCGTTCTAGCACTTCGTCATTGCGGTCATGGACAAAGCGCAGATCGGGAGGCATATTGTCGGGGTCGTATAGCTCGGCAATGGTCGCGGGAAAATGATGTTCTCGCACTATTAGGATGTCCTCAGCGCAACGCGTCAGATCATCCTTATTCTTATCGGTCAACGTTGGAACAGGAAACGTGTTCCAGCCAAGAGTATTTGAATAGCGGAAGTCCGTTTTCAGTTTGCCGCAGACGGTTGCAATCCACACAAGGTGCAGACGCGATGCTATGAGAGCCATGTTCCAGAGCGGGGCGTCGTAGAGGGCGAACAATAGGTCGCTGGCAATTGCTTCACCAGGCAATAGAGTGACCGGGACGTATGGCCTGCGTTCCGATGACACTTTCGCGACCACGAGTGCGTGACGTTTCGCTGTGCCGGCAATCTGGACGAAGCGATGTGGACGCGCGGCAAAGTCCCGAGTCGAACCGGCATCGCTTGCTAAGCGGAAAAGGGTGATCCTTTCAAGCACTTGCCGTAGCCAAGGGTGCTGGCGGGCAAAATCAGCTTCTTCATCCTGAATCCATAAACACCACCTCGATTTACCTTGGATCATTTCCTCGGACCCCAAATAGGGCCGAATGAATCGGCTAAGTTCTGGGTACTGTCGCAAGACGACATCCCGCTGAGTCCGGCTAAGCGTAAAGTTCCCCCCGTCCCGCGGCATATTACCAAACAGCATCTGCGACACCGAAGAAACCGGCGCCCGAGTTTGTTCGACGAGTGAATTAGGTCCTGAAACAAGGTATGCGTTTATGTACGGCACACTGCGCTCAATCAGAACTCCATCGTCATTGAGAGAAAACAGTCGACGCGCACCTTTAATTCCACGAGCAATGCCAATAATGGCTACGGTGACGCCAGCATTGTGACTCGCCAAATTGGCCCATTTGAAGGAGGTGTGTGCGAAAGCAATCTCATGCTCCGTGTCAAAGATTAGTGGCCATAAGATTGGCACCTGCTGTCCCTGACAAATTGAATTGGTAGATACCAAACCCGCGACTGCATTCGTCTGAGTGCCGTAATCAGCAGCTTTCATAAACCAGCCTGCGACATAGTCGAGAGACTTCCAAGCTTTCGTGCGATGCTGGAATATCGCCTTCAATTCATTTTTTTGTTCATCGCTCTGCCATTTGGAGCCGAGGTAGGGTGGATTACCGCAAATGTACGTTTCTCCCCCCTCGTTCTCGAAATCAATTTGCGTCTGATCGAGCGGTGTGCTGAATAAGTCGTCAGAAAGAAGCTTCACTCCTGTTCCAGTCGGCGGGCAAATACTGAACCAATCTAGCCGCAAGGCGTTGCCCCAAGTTATCCAATTCTCTTTTTCCAGCGGCAGGAACTCTGCCAGTGCTAACTTCTGTCCACGGTAGAGAACATCGCACTGATACTCGGCAATGATAAGTGCGAGGCGGGCGATTTCAGTTGGGAAGTGACGCAATTCTATGCCACGGAAATTCGTCTTTGGTATCTCTGATACGCGATTGCTTTCCCCCCGACGTTTATTGATCTCGGCCTCTATCGCACGCATTTCCTTGTAGGCGATTACTAGGAAGTTACCGCTACCGCAGGCGGGGTCGAAGATCCTGATCCTCGCCATGCGGTTGCGCAGATTTAAAAGTTTGCGCAAGTTGTCTCCCGCTTCTTCAAGCCTCGCGCGCAGGTCATCTAGAAAGAGCGGATTCAAAACTTTCAAAATGTTCGGAACGCTGGTGTAGTGCATCCCCAGCGCACCTCGCTCTTCGTCCTCGGCAACAGCCTGGATCATTGAGCCGAAGATATCCGGGTTGATTTTCGTCCAGTCGAGACTGCCGATATGCAGTAGATAGGAGCGCGCAATCTTGCTGAAACGCGGCACCTCGAGGCTTCCCGAGAACAGACCACCGTTCACATAGGGGAACGTGTCGGCCCATCGGGGAACACCAGCAGCTTCTTGATCGGTGCTCTTAAGATTCAGCGCCAGGAAAATCTTTTGGATCACCTCATGCGTGTTGGACGAATCCCGCGCGCTCATCGACTCAATCGTCGATGTAAACAGCGGTTTGCCGGAACCTCCCCGAGGGAAGATATCGGTGTCCTCGGCGAAGAAACAGAAAATCAACCGCGCCATGAAGTGATTCATGTCGGGGCGCCGCTTCTCTGTGCCCCATTCCGGGTTGTCCTTCAACAGCTCAACATAAAGCCGGTTCAGGCGGCTCGTCGCCCTGATGTCAAACGAACTTTCCCTCACCTGCTGGACAGTCGTGATACCGGCCAGTGGGAGGAAGAAACCAAAATGGTCAGGGAAATCTTGGTAGGCGCAAGCGACCACCTCGCGGGTTGATAAGTCTTCCGCCTCGAAGGTCTCCCCATCAGTTGCCAGGACGAATTTGGCCCTGGCGCGCGCAGTAGCCGGACTAGCCTTCAACAAGGCTAAAGTCTCCGTGACTTCGCCCGGCGCGGAAACCGCGATATGTACGTTGTTCGTTTGAAGGACTCCGCCAAGGTCAGATTTATTAGACTCGCCCTTACGAAGACGCTTGAGGGTCGTTTCCTTGTTTCCAAAAGCCTGCAGAAAGGCGAAGGGAAATTCGAGGGGGTCGAATGTCTGCTCGGCAAGAGCCGAGATCGCTTCTTCGATCTCAACAGCGTTCATTCTTCCCCATCTCAATACGCACTACAACAAAGAGGTAGCTTCTTTAGTTTCGACCAGGCTCCCATAGCACCAAGCAAATTTCCTTTTTGGGAAGTGACGAGGCACTTAGAAATGTAGAAAGGTCTTAGATACGGAACAATCTATCGTCCTGCGACAGTTCTAGTATTGTGTTCTCTTTAACGAAGCCTTTGGGCATGACCGGTAGCTTGTCACGTAGGGTGGCTATGATCAGCTGACCATCAACTTGATTTCCTGTTGTCAAGAGAGCGGCTAGTTGATTCCCGTGAATACTTTCAACTCCGTCATGGCAAACGAACCTAGGGAATGGGATACCGGACTCTTCCAAGAATTTTATATAAGCTAGGTCGAATGCAGCCGTTTGCGACACCTTCTTCCCCGCACCGACATTTGACCCAACGGAAGTCAATTGGAACGAAAGCGAGCCCTTATCCGTCTCGTCGAAATGTAGGAGATACTCTTCACCGTATAGAGCTTTCGATAACCCAGAAAAGTATTTATTAAAAATCCCGACCCTATCATGAAGCAGAGCTTTTCCCTCCTCTATCTGGTCTTTCGTTGTCTTTAATTGAGCCTCCGTCTCCACAATTTTCGCTTTGAGATCCCGCATGTCCTGCAAATCCTGCTCTAGACTACCCAGCCTTTTCAGTTTTTCTTGGAGGTCGGCACGCATTTCGAGCGCATGGTTAAACGCGCGTGACTCAAAAAGTGTATTAATTTCAGAACTCTCTCTTTCTTGCAGCGTTTCCAATTCTCGCTTCACAATGTCGGCCTTCGCCTGCAATATCGTTATTTGATTCTGCAGAAATCTTTGCTTCCTGCCTCGAAGGTTCTGCACAAAATCCTTGAGATCATTCCAGTCATGATGGAGCTCTGGGATATACCTGTTCGCCTCTCGATAGATTGCCTCGATAGCGTAACGATCGATGTCCGAATATTCACTTTCTAACTCACCTATTGTCATTTGGATAGCAGCTATCTCGCTCTCTAACCTTCCAAGCATTCCGGCCACGTTGGCGGCCTTGGCCCTAATCGCCGTCACTTCATTGGCGTGGGACGCAATTTCAGGGACTTCTCCTCGCAACTCGCCGGAAAGACTAATGGCCTCAATTTCACGCCGCAAATGGATCAAAAGTTGCTCGATCTCTCCCTGCTTGCGCCAACGGCTTAGTGCCTCCAAATCCCTGGCAAGTTTCTTTTTCGTTCTCGTCAGATGAGGCCGCAGCTCCAGAACATCGACTTCCAAGAATCCAAACAGAAAAAGATGCAATGCTTCGTAATCCACCTCACTACCAAAATCACCGAGAAATTTGAGTGTTTTGCTCATTAACGATTGAGAAGACCGGATAAACTTGGGAACCAGCTGCCTGAGCGATGGTTTCCCGCCGTCGGAACTGAACAGTAATTTCCTTACTGCGCTTCGGTATTCCGTGATGTTCCTGGAAACCGTGTCCTCTATGAGAAACAGAGGCTCGGTTCGGTGCTTAGATTGAAAGAGGCGGGTTAATCGGTAAGTTCCACCACCGGTTCTCTTTACAATTAGCGTAATTGAAACTGGCTCGATGCCATGCAGATAGTCGTAAACATCTTGGTTGATATTATTCTTGAATTCAGGGTCTTGCCAAATATCATCCCCTTCGGAACCAAGACAGAAATCTACCAAGCGTAGGACAGTCGTCTTGCCTACATTGTTTCCCGAGTGGATAGACTGATCGGTAGGTTTGTCGAGAATAAGGTTTAGCCCCGGCTTAAAGCGTAGGTCTCTGACGACTGTTCCGCCCTGCATGATGATCAAGCTAACTAAATACATTTTCGAATCATCCCATCATCATCAAGCTCTATCGAATCAATCAAATATAGCCAAGACGCAGCTATGACCACTTGCCTTGGTGAAATGGACCTGCTCATAAGCGTAGACATGCGGTGCTGTAAATCCGTCAAGTCCGCTTTACCGCCAGGGGACTGATTTAGAGCCTTCAGAGCAATTGCGCCTAAAAAATATCCGCAATTCCACGGACTCTGTTCACGGGGTAATAACATCATGCGGCCTCTCAAGAACCTCACACTCCACAACTGCATCTGCGACAATTAATGATACAGCCAAATGAGCGGTCTCTTGCTCCACCAGAACGGCAGTGGAGCAGATGTAATCTTTAAGTAACTGACCTATGACCGCATCCAGCAACGATGTAGCACTCTTAATCGCGAACGCCTCTTTTTGCGCTACTGGTATCGACGCGGAAGCACAAGCGATAGTCAATTGTTGCTCATATGCTACTCTGGTCTTTCTACGCACAAGATAGCGCGCATCAGCGTTTTGCTGTTCGACTCCATGATACGCCTTTTCTAAAATTTGCCCGTGACGGCGGTAATCAACAAGTACCCTATGGTCTTGAGGAAGATCGTTAAATTTTATTTTTTCGATAATTTCAGGTGGAAGGGCTCGCCGCGGCCCAAGACCATATTGAGAGAGGCTTTCCTTGGAAAAGAGAGCGATGACGGCAGCGAGGAAGGATGGCAATTCTCGCGTGACAAGTTGTTCAACTTTTACGCTTACTATAGAGCCGTCGCCCGCATTTACATTGACTATGGGAGCCTGGTTATCGCCTCCTATGGCTGTGCTGCCATCGGATGAAGATACCTCTGAACCTTTCATTTTCCAGCCAAATGCATGGCGTGCCAAATGGTTACGGCTATGCCAGCAATCTCAACGAATATAGCTACCATCGTGATCAAATGTCCGTTTGAGTGGGGTTTGTCTCGTTGATTTATGTTTGTCGTAGTGATAGAGCCCGTGTTATTGCCACCAATTGCGACAGAACCACCGCTCGCCCGGACGGAGTCTCGTTTAACGTGTAATCGCCCCACAAAAAAAAGGATGGCCCCTAGGGCCATGAGACCAGTTCCGAGAAAATAGCCATTCATAGAAATATCCCGCCAGCAGAAAGATAGCTCAAGTCAAGGAGAGCCGATAATCCAAGCGCTTCGATATAGCATTTCGAGAATAGCCATGCAATCTTGTCTGTGAGCTATACCGCCCGGTCGTCCTCGTTCGTCAAACGGAAGACGCGACATGCTGGCTCCCTCTTGAGATCGAGTACGTTCAAACGTCTACGAACACCCGGTTGGGGGTTTGTTATAGCTGACTAAGCACCATGTAACAGATTGATAATTCAAAACGAAATAAAAAACTGCAAAGCGGTTCTGCGAGTCATGTTTAGCAGTCGCAGTAATGGTTTGCGTCGAAGAGTTGGAAAGGCTTAGAAGGCTGATGCTTCATCGGACCCAAAATGCTGATGTCAATAGAGTGTCATCTCTACAGCAAAAGAGACCCGATTACACCTGAAGAGGCATGAACAAATCTGGCCATCAAACTCGAAGCAAATCTGCTCCAGCAGCGGCTTTTACTTGAATGTATTACGGTTTGTGGATGGTGACCAGAAGTGCTTGGGGAGCTAGGTCCTTCCCTGTCGGCACGCGAAAGGAGAAAAGGTTTGCGAGGCGAGACCCTGGAGGGCGGTTTCTCGTGCTGCCAGGGCTAACTGATACGCTTCCTCTTCTCCATATTTCAGGATGGAAAGTTCTTATGGCGGGATCGTCCATTTTCTATGGGCCATTGCACCTCCCAACACAGCCGATGCACACGCCGCCCCCGAAACAATTCCCACCGGTCAACACGCGTCAGACCTGAGACGCCCGAACGATTACTCTTTTTCAGAATCGCGGAGTAGTCGGGCTTACTCAGGGGAGCATGCTGCTCGACGAGCCTGTCGCGATACGCCGGTGCGGCCTGGAGGGCTGGTTCTCGACCTCCATGAAGCCCATCACTGAAGTCACGCCGAAAGAGTTGTTTCCGGCGCTGAACCGTTACTCTTCAGCAGTGCGTGGACGATGCGTCGTGATCAACGCGGCGAATATTGAGCATGCTTCCCCTCTTTGCGAATCTTCTTCCTGTCAATCGGTTCATTCGGCACGTACGACTGATCCTTCAACAGAGGTTCTGATGGAACCTGCGACGGTGTCGGGTGCTCTGCCTCAATGACTGTGGCCATGAGCAGCCCTACCAGCAAGCCGACCATGCTGGAGAAGAGCAGCGTTTTGACTCGTCGTTCAGCCTCTCGACTCTCCACGGGTGACATCTCAGTAGGCCACACACAGCGGTGTTTCTCCCCAGCTGACGCTGAGCCGCAGTTGTGGCTTATAACCGATGACTATGCGAAGTCGTTCCTGATCCTCGGCAGACATCCGAACGAATTCGATGCCAGCCGTCCTCCCGGACACCCATCTCACTATCCCCAGATTGATTCGCATGGGCCGGAGCTCGTTGAGATAGATGAGCAGCTGCACGTCTTGTCCCCGCTCAAGCGGCATGGCCGTCTGTAGGAGACACCCAGGAACCGTCAGATCGAGGACCTGTCCTTCCCCCACTCGTGGTCCGGCTGAGAGGGTGACCTTGGCTGTCGTGGGCTTCCGTTCGCTGTAGCGTGGGTGCACACAATCTCCTGTTTGTTGGATGGTGGGGTTCCTCATGGACCTCGTCTCTCAGGCCCGTTCAGGATTCGGACGACTCGTTAAATACGTCTCCAATCGACCCTGGTCTTCCGCTGAGAGGCTCACGAACTCGACACTGAAGGACGTCCAATGGCTCCAAGTGATCCGCGCTCGATCAATCCGGATGGGCTGTTGCCCTTGCGACAGATAGATCCGCAGCTCGACCATGGCGGACGAGTCGAGATGCAAAGGAGTCTGGACGGTACAGCCCGTCGACCAGAGCGAGTCCAGCCGCCCACTCTGGTCGATCACGCTAGTAACAGGCAGGGCTCGAAAATCCACACGGCAGGATACGGAAGATCGCTCCGTTGAGCCGTCTCCTTGACTGGGTCGGTCGCGGTGCATGGAAGAAGCTTAGCGGGCGAAGCGTGAGCTCGCATTACTCAGTGGGTGTACCACGAAGGTAGCGGCAGGCGGCGGAAACGACCAGGCTGAGTCAGTGCGCGGACTGGTCTTCGATCAGCTCCAGCTGACTATGGCTACTATTGAAGGGATGTTTCCCTTGGAGGCCCCCAGGCTGAGGGGGGTGCCCCCAGGAGATAAGGACCAGCACCAGAGCCAGGAGCATGCCGAGCAACAACGCGCTACCAAGTCTCATAAATACCCCCTTTCTCGGTCATGATGAGAGGGCTAGGGAGCCACTTGATTCCAAACTCCGACTCACGCGCCCAGATGACGAGACCGTCCAGTCGAATCGGTGCCCTGGCAGGCAACTGGAAGGACACTTTGACCACCATGCCAGGACTGGCAAGGAGCGGGCTCTGGAAGAGCCCCCGCGTAGAGGAGAACTCCCACAACCACCCCGTTCCGATCACTTCCTCTTGGACCAAACAGAGGGTGCAAGAGAGAGGAACATCCGACAGGCCATCCTGAGACCACGAGGTATGCATGCCGTGACTCTAGGTCTTCGGCCGCACTGTCAGCTATTCCATAGAGGGGTGAGGAGGTTATACGAGTGGACGGGGTGGTTGGATAGCGGTCAATGAGTCGTGACATTCTCCAGGGCGTGATTGAGCAGCGTGGCTAATCTTACGCCAGCCCGAGCGAGTTGTGATTCTACGATTGGAAGAGCCTGTTTGACGTAGGGCTCATCGAGCTTTCGGTCTTCACCAAACGCATAGGCATGGTCTCTGGCCTGATCGTGGGACTGCATCGCCCACTCAACGACCGAACCGCTTCCCAGCTGGGTTTCATTCTGCGCCGTCAGATAGCGATCAATCTGCGCAACAGCCTGTTTCGCATTAGTCGCGTACTGATCCAACAATCCATTGTCCCAGACTTGATGGAGGTTCCAGGGTTTCTTGGTGAAGGGATTCACGGTCTTCCCCAAGAACTCAACCTTCACATCGTTTCCGCCTCGGTCATGGTTCTGGCCAGCATGTAGGGGCTGGTGGAGATCTCCCACAAAGTGAACCAGGTACTTGAGCGCCTTCTGTCGCTTCGTTGAATTGATCGAGGGATCAGCCAACGTCTCCCGAAACCGTTCGATCTGGCCAACGACACATTGCCGATCCGGACAGTGTCGAGCTGGTTCAAACTGTGTCTCATCAATCTCGATGTTCACGTAATGCCAAGGCGCCGTCTGCTGATTGCGAATTTGATCAGGCCAGGAGGCAACGTCGACCATCGACTGACCGTCTAGCAATGTGGTGACAGCCGCTCGGGCTGATGGCGTCAGTCGTTCCTCTGCCAGCATGGCTACAATCGCATGGCCTGTGGCGTCCCACGCGTAAAGGGACGACCACGGGTGCAGCAAGACCAGAATCAACACCGCTTGATGGAGGCTTCGCGTAAATGTTCGCATGACAAATACAGTGCTTCCTGCAGCGTCAGGCCATGAATAGCTGGATACACACCCTACGTGTTCCTGGCATGTTCACTTCACAGCAAAACATGCATAAATTTGCCTCATTTCAGATGAACAAAACGAAACGAAAAACACTGCAACGCTGCTCTGTGAGCCATGCTCAGCCGTGCCAACAGCGGTATCACCTTTAAGGTTTCCGTTGACTGTTGAGAACTGTGTCCGAGCTAAAGCTTAGGCAACGCTGGCGTCTTCATGGCATAGCCATTATGAACACGCGCCCAATAACCACGGGGCGGGACTGGCACATTAAGTCCGCGACAGACCCTTCGAAATTTCGGCACGGAAACGCCGTACGACTTCGCTACTTGCTGCGCCGGTCGCGTCCAGACCTGTTCATATAAGACCGTCCGGTCATAGCGTCTCAACAGTATCGCCAATTCCTCCTTGCGCCGATCTTTCTCACTGACAGGCTTCCTCCAGAGACCGAGAGCAAGCAGTCTGGCTTGGATACTCGGCGTACTAATAAGCTTCTGATAAGTCTCAGGGGAACAAACCTGTGGTCGCTTGAGGCGTGTCATGATTGCCTTTAGTTCATAATCACGAATCTTTAGAAGAGAGCGCCGGATGTGACTGAGGCGTTGAGGATCGGTTTCCTCCCAACGCACTTTACAGGCCAGAAGAGCTTCAACTGCCCCCGTCCCCCGTGTGCCACTGTATGGAAAGGAAATCGTTGCCCACGAGAAATGAGTGTTAAGGATTGAAGTCATGTCTTTGGGCAACTCGATGGTCGAGAGGAAGGAAATGATAGATCCGTTCTCCGCATACCGGTACAGTTCCTCAAAATTGTTACGGGAAGGATCGGGACCAAGTCGCTGAAGAATGGGCAGGTTCCCTTCACTTGCTGCCTCATCTATCGCCGACCATCCGCTGGGTTCATTGTCGGTCTCTGTATCAGGATTGTCCGATACTTCAGAAGTTCGCGCGTGAGCATCTGCTCCTGCCCAAAGGCAGAGGGCTACACCTTTCTCATTTCCCTTGCGGACATGATAGCCAAGAGCCAGATTCAATTCCTCTTGAATCTTGGGATCTTTTTCCCGGTGGCGCTTCACAAATCCCAAGAGAGGACGGTTAGATGTCCCATAACCCAAGATCGACGCCATTTCATGGCGTTTGGTTAAGTCGTACCCGGCAGCCATAAAGCGTTCATACAGGTCCGCGTTATAGGTATCGAGCACGGTATACACATCCACGCTTTTCAGGTCAGCTCCCCATTCAAGCAACAGATCGAATAGATCCCAACGTCTCGCTGCCAGAGCTAGATCAAGTGGCTGATACTTCTCAAGTTGGAGTTGATAGCCCCTGCTCAGTAGGAGCTGGACGAGAGAGTGTTGCCCCGTTTCGATGGCTATCTGCAACGCCGTTTTCGGTCTTGAGCCCTTCGCAATTGCAGCCGGCGTAGCTTGAAATGGCTTTCCTTCAGAAATCCACTGTTCTACCTCATAGAGTCGCCCTTCCCGACAGAGTTGATGAAGAGGCTTCAGCTCTTCAGAAGACTGGGCGAGAGCAGGCAGTTCATGAGAAATTTTCTCTTCAGCCATAGCACTCACCTCTCATGGTAGGTTTCATAAGCTTCTGAATCTCTATTTCATCTCATTTCAAGAAGGGAGAAATCCAGCGGGCAGACAATGGATATATTAGACTACCCTGAATCACTGTCATCACATTGTCTTGACACGGCATGGTTATTGAGTTAACTTGAACGGTATCGAGAGGTGCCCTATGGCAGTCCGTGCACTCCGTACTGAAAAACTAGACCTTCGGGTCAGCTCCTCAGCCAAGCGCACGCTGGAAGCTGCCGCCTCCGTTTCTAATCGCACAGTGAGCGCATTTGTTCTTGAAAGTGCATTGGCTCGTGCAGATGAAGCATTGGCGGATCGCCGGGTGTTCCAGTTGAGTAAAGCGAAATGGACTGAATTCTTGGCTGCGCTTGATGCCCCCACTCGCCCCCTCACTCGGATGCAGCATCTATTGACGGAGCCTGGCTTCTTCGATACACCCCCTGCACCAAGCTCTAAAGCAAAACGTTGAATAGGCGTATCGAGAAGCTTCAACAGCATCACGCGGTTGAAGCATTCGACTGTGGACAGGAAGCCCTCAATGTCTTCCTCAAGAAGTACGCACTACAGAACCAGCACAGCGGAGGATCGCAAACCTATGTAGGGTTGGCCAATCACGCCGTTATCGGCTACTACGCTCTCGCTGTAGGATCTGTGGAGCAACACCATGCTCCAGAGCGAGTGAAGAAGGGACTGGGAAAACATTCCATTCCTATCATGCTGCTCGCTAGGCTGGCCGTAGATCTCCGCTGGCAGAAACAAGGAGTCGGTGCGGCACTATTGAAAGATGCAACCCTGCGAACTCTTCAGGCGGCCAATATTGCGGGAATTCGCGCCCTGGTAGTCCACGCGAAAGACGAAAGTGCGAGGAAGTTTTATGAGCGCTTCGATTTCCTCCCCTCACCTAGCGATCCGTTACACCTGTTCATTCTTCTCAAAGACATTCGAAAGATAATTTCATAGGTCCCTCACAACAAGACCGCTGCACGCTGCAAGCGGTTCACCGATCTTCCTAGCGATTCGACCACCCTCTCAGCTTTCTCCTCAGATCAATCCTCAACGCGTCGGTTTGCAAGCTTCCGGATCAGGGAAACACGGACAAGGGAGAACTTCTGGCTTCCAGACATTCCCTCATGACAGCCGCGATTTACTGGATGCTTACAAAACTGTGCGGAGATCCGGTGGAAATTAGAAGAAAACGTCATCTAGCGTTCTGGTAATGCACGTATTTAATCGTACATATTCACTTGACGAGAATTACGTGAAACAGTATCCTCCTTCCATTTTTCACAATTTAGCGCTGCATTAAAATCGCTCACAACGGTGGGCCTCAAAGGCCTTAGGCCCTGACGCAGGTAAATGCCATGCCTATGGCAGCATGGTAGCTAGCATTGAAGATCTGATAATCGTGCCGTTCCTAACTAGCAATGGTCAGATGATTTTAACGGCAAAGGTAAAATTATGAATGTGGTTTTTTTGATTGTCGGCATATTCCTACTCTTAGGCTGTGTCCCCAAGGACATGCTTGCTAAGAATGAAGGTGAACCTCCAAGTTTATGTATGGAATTTAAGGCGACTGACACTGATGGGCTTAGTGATACATATGTTGCAAATCGCGCGTTCTGGAGCACCTTCAATACACACTACTCTAGAAAGAATTCAATTTCTGACTCAGATGGGCACCGCAAGTTAGTGGTATTCATGGACGGTACCGGGAATGATAAATCTTCATCAACAAACGTGAGAAAACTTTATCGACTCGCTGTCCAACATGCCTGTAGCGGGAAACGAATAATTCCCTATTATGACAAGGGTGTAGGCGCGAAATGGATTGACCGTGTGACAGGTGGAATCGGAGGAAGGGGAACGAGTTTAAACATACGCCAAGCCTATAGATTCTTGGTCGAGGCTTACCTGCCAGGGGATGAAATTTATATCATTGGTTTTAGTCGTGGAGCATTTACCGCAAGATCACTAAATGGACTGATCGAGTTTGCAGGTCTTGTCGATAGAGGAAGCATCCCGAAGAAATGGTATGACACTTTTGAGTGGATTGGTGCAACAAACCTTCACTTCAGCATAGGCGCACTTTATGACGTATATCACCAGGACTTTGATGGAACGGCTGAATTCGAAGAGAGAATCAGAGGAGAGCTAAAGGCCTTGATGGAACGTCGCGGCATGACCGCATACCAGGACAAGAACAAAGTGAAGGTCACTGCAATAGGTGTTTTTGACACAGTCCCTGCCTTGGGATTGATTCGCGATGACGAGCCAGACGACCACAGATTGGAACTTTACGCTGACAATGGTTTCCATGCACTAGCGCTAGATGAACAACGAGACGACTTTCGCCTCCTTCGATTTGATCCCTTACGAGCGGTACAAGGAAGTCGACTTGAAGAGGTATGGTTTGCCGGGGTGCATTCAGATGTGGGAGGAAGCTATTCCCTAGAATACAACTGCACATCAAAAGACAACTTCAATGGCCTTGCGACAACGCCATTAAACTGGATGCTAAACAAATTTTTGAAGTTTGACATCTTCCCGCCGACAGACGAGTTGATCAAATTAGCTGATCAGGAGAAAAACGGATTTCTTCAATGTGGCTGTGCCCATGAGGCGAATCCGTTTATTGAGTGCAATTGCGGTCTCTTACATGACGAATTTTTTGATGGGGGTTTTGGGTTCTTTCAGAACATGGGAACGTTTCCACGGAGGCCTCATCCAGGCGATAGCATTCATAGGAGTGTGCTTCAGAGAATCAGAGCCGCAAAAATATTTAAGCCTCATGCCAGACGTGAGGCTGGAGGACGCTATCTGTTTTTAGGTCGCACCATCTCGGGTAATAGCGATGAATTTTTCGCCAAACATTTTAAGGTCGTAGAGTAACCTCTTTTCAATGAGTATAGGAGCACGCGGATGGCACTTAGGAAAATGAGTTCGAAAATACGACAGTTCCTTATCGCCAGTGCTGTATGGGTGATGGCCGGAGAACATGCATGGTCAGGAAATGACTATCTCAATCCTGCAGCAATTGTATCCCCTCAGAAGGAAGTATTGTGTTCGCAGGTGGATGACCACAGGCTTGCCGTAGGAGCTTCATGTGTGGCCTCAATAAAGGCTGAGATTTCAGAAAATGCTGTCGGGCTGCATCTTCAAGGAGGCGATGAGTACATCGTGTCAGTGGATAGAGAACAAGCCTGGTATGACGCCTCACACAAGCATATCCCTCCTCAGGGCGACTCAGGAACCTTGCTGATGAATCTGTTTGCCCTTCTAAAAAAGAATCGCGAAGCAGACTGGTTTGCACTTATAGCGGAAATCAAAGGCACGAACAAATGTCACCTCCACGATTTATCGAAATCTTCGAACCTTCTTGCAGAGGAAGATGGCTCGTTGGTTCTCTATGCGAATGATGCTCGAGGATTCTATTGGAACAACCACGGTGAGATAACTGCAGTAATTTCCCGAAAAAAATAAAGGTTGCAAACCATCCTTATCGATATCGTAGTTTCTCAAACCGAATTATTCGGGTGGGTGCAATTTTGACCACACAACATCCTCCGGGTAGAGTTTCACACCGTGCCAAGGAATGTGTCATCCACAGCAGGTGAATTAGTTCAGTCCATTTCCATCCTTAACCTCAGAAGTGGAAGTATCGTATGGGGACTAAAGACTATTTTCTGATTGTCGCTTTGACTACTTACTTTGTCGGTTCTGCCGTAGCTGCTTCTTTCGCAGGCCCTCGCATAGAATGGGAAGTGGGAAACCGCTATAGAGCATTCGATTACAAAGCAGGAGTCAAACAATCAGCTGAACAGTCGGCTAAGCAATTTGAAGGATACAGACAGGAAGCCGGAGAAAAAGTAGAGGACTGGTTCAAGCGAATAATCGAGCAACAGCATTCCCCTTACATTGCTGATCCTGGTCCATGGAATGAATCCGCGGGGAGGTATGAAAAAGATTTCGTCAATTTGCCAAAACTTGTTTTCGTTAAAGCCTATTTAGTAACTGATAAAGATCGCACGGAAGTTCTGACACAGAAGCCCTGTATTTGGCGTATCAACACGAATGAAATGTCTCAGCCCTGCAATGATCCATTCGTCATTGCCGGATTTGACTCTGGGGGGGCCAAAGTTTCTGTCCTCCAGGACGGAGTTGAAATCGCTTCAGCGGAGATAAAGCCCGATTTCAAAATTATTCTGGGGTTAGGTGATTCATATGCTGCCGGGGAGGGTAATCCAGACTCGCCCACCAAATGGGAGGAAAACGCTAAAAGAAAGTGGCCTCCGCTGAACGATACTGCTACAGGTGACCGAGTCTTGAAGACTGCTCAGTGGTGGTCAAATCGATGCGATAGATCCTTCTACAGTTACCAAAGTCTCGCGGCACTACATGTAGCATCCGCCAGTCCACACGCGGTCGTTGCATTTGTTCATTTGGCGTGTTCCGGTGCCGAGATCATTGACGGACTATTAGCACCTCAAAGATTTCCACCTGGTCATTCAATGCATCGCTGCCAACCACCTTTTGAACGGTCCAATCCTAATAAATGGGATAAACAGTGTGATGTTCCATATTCTCAACTCAATGCAGCAGTTGACCTACTTTGCCCTGAGCCTTCGAAGCCCCTAGGATCTGACAAAATTAATAAAATCAAGTCAGCATTAAAAGGTATTTGGCACAACAAAGCTCAGGTGAATTGGCTGAATGAACAGCGAAAGGAAAGGCTGAGATTCTGTCAGAAGCCACTCCGCAAGATTGACTATGTATTGCTATCTATTGGGGGAAATGATGTTGGGTTTTCGGGTCTCATTGCAGATGCACTGTTGCCGCGAGACACTCATATTAGAACACCCCTGTTGGGCAAATTGGCAAAACAGATAGTACAAATTGTTCAAAAAGAGGGGAAGGTTGTTTGTCCATACCTGCCTGCAGGAACGAGCCCGGAAGATCTCAAGCGGCAGAAACAATGTAGGGAATATGGCTTATCAGCCCAGACCAGGATCCATGACATACCGCAGAGGTATAGGGCGCTAAAACTCGCTTTAGAAGAGGTATTGCAAATGAACCCTCACGAGAAGACGCTCACCCCAGATAAAATCATACTCAACCTGTATCCCAATCCTCTATACAAAACAGGGGGAGCGCTCTGCGGGAACCCTGGGGGGAGCAACGATGAGAATGAATGGCGCGCCATTCATACAGTCTTACCTCCTTCCAAAAGTCTTTTTGGATTGCTAACGCTCTACAAGTGGGAAGTCAATTTCACAGCTGACGAAGCACGTGACGTTGAGGGACATGTCATCAATCCACTGAATCGTGCCCTCAAAGAAATTGGACAGGAGTTTGGGTGGCAAGTTATCTCCACAGAGAGTGCGATGAAGGACCGAGGGTGGTGTACCGGTAATTCCAGATGCCTGTCTCATGTCAACCCAACAGAATGGTCTCCGTATACCTCCCGCAGTCGATTCATAAGAACGGCCAATGATTCCTTACTTACACAGTGGCCCAGGACAACAATGGAAACGGAAAGCAAAGACTCAAAGATCATCGAGAGAGAAAATGGTTTCTATGGGATGTTCCATCCCAATGCTCAGGGACACGCAGCCATCGCAAAGGTATTAGTAGACCAGACGCAGATCGCTTCATCCATCAACACTGAACCCATGCCGGAACTGCCACTTTCTAGTAGCGGAGACAAATTACTGACTTTGACACAACGCGACAGCGTAGCTGATGAAGACGCAACGTGTGACAGCAAGGTAGTAGTTAAGAAAAATAAGTGACCCTTTTCACTTCCGACCACCCAGTGTGCGTCCTGGCGAGATGCCACTCACCGACACCTTGCCTTCCGAATCATTCTCATTAGGAGATACGCGAGGTCACGTTTTACAACGCCCATTTCCATATAGGCTTTTTGATTTTACTCACTTTGAGTCCCACTCAGAAAAAGCCGAAGCACTAAGTCTCTCGCCCAACCCCGAGGTTATGAATCAGCAATTCGCTGACAAGATACGACCGTGATAATATTTACCACGCATGCATTTTATGGACGTTCTCTACAATCAGACGCTCCGCCAGTTGGACAAATCCTTCAGACGGCTTGAGGGTATGGTTCCTCCTCCCAAGAGAATGCGGCATAGAGACTCCTTCGTCTTCAGATATACAGAAAAGACGATTCACCAAGCACTGATTCAAAAACTCGCCCGAATGGTATCGGGCCTTCATGCCGCTCGGCTGCTTTGCGATAAAGGATTTTTTCAAGAGCAGGGCGCGATCCAACGCATGCTTGACGAGTTTCATGAGGACATCTGGTTTCTGGCCTTCGGAATAATTCATAACGACATAACGCAACTTCATCGAGACTACCTCGACGCCTTTTACAAAGAAGAATTCGACCCTGAAACAGGTAACGCCGTGCTTGATCGTCCAATGGTGCCGAGACGAAAAATCCGAGCCTACTTATCACGTCTTGAAGAACAGCCCAATGACCCAAGCTCTGCCGTGACGCTGTCCCGCACAATTCACAGTGGCTACTCCGGATATATTCACGGTGCCTCATCGCATATCATGGACATGTGGGGCGGGGACCCGTCTCGATTTCATATCCACGGTATGGCTGGAACCCCCAGGGAAGACATACATCGTTACGACCTCTACAATCCATTTTTCCGCGCAATCCTTTCTTTTGCCCTCGCAGCTAAGGCATTTGGCGATGAAAAGTTATGCGCAACTCTCAGTGCCTTCAATTGGGAATTCGACCGACTTTCAGGACGGAACGAGGCCTATCCGAATGCATCGTCTCGCCGCCCTTAAGAAACTGCTGATTGTGACAAAAGTGTGGCAGAACTATCTTGTCCGATCAGGTTTGATCGGTTCATCCCCTACCTCTGCCTCTTCTGTAAGTGATTGAGAACGAAACGATGAGATGAGATCTTGGCCTATAGTCTCTGATACTGCAGGGGCTTCAAATCTCGTCCCCTTCGCCAATGGAAACCGACTTGAAGTTAGGTGCCACCAGTGGCACCTGCATCTGTAACTCTATGTAATTTAAAGGCAGGCAATGTCATGATTTGCATCGCCTTTTTCCTATAACGTCTTGATTTTCCTCATCTTTAGTCACCCCTGAAAAGGCTGGTGTCGACAGTTCGATTCTGTCCCTCGGCACCATCGTTTCGTTAATCCCGCTCCAGTCCTGCGTTTTCTCACTTCGAGTGGTCCTTGGTGTCGAAATCGCTACACCAAAGGACTGCCCATGGTTACACTTTCCTCACGGTCTGACAGTTACGTCTCACGGGTCGTTGTGCCCTCCGACCTTCGCCACTTAGTTGGTAGACGCGAGATTCTGAAAAGCCTTCGGTGCTCCAGCTACCGCCGTGCTAGGCTCTTGGGGGCACAGTGGGAAGGCAATCTCGCCAAGCTTTTTACCATCCTCAGGACACACCATCAGGTCATGACTCAAGAACAAATCGACGCTCTTGTTCAGGAGTACCTCAGCACCACACTGGATCGGTGTGAAGAGGAACGCATTGACCGTGGGAGGATGTCTGAGGAGGAACAGGAAGCCACGTGGCTTGCCCTCTCCGACCTCCTTGACTCCACTGTCATGAATCTCACGGATCACGACTACAGGCGAATTTCTCCAACAGTTGATGAATTGCTAGCCTCCCACAAGCTGACCCTTGCCAAGACTTCCCCAGCGTACAAGAAACTCTGTCGCTCTGTCCTAGTGGCTCAACAGCGAGTCGTCAAGATGGAGATGGACAGGCTCAGCGGCAATTATCTTGAGGAACATCCGCTACACCCAACATCAGCGGTCTACAGCAACCAAGAGCCTTCCAGACCGCACAATGTCTTCGCCTCAACCCCGACCATCAAGGAAGCTGTGGCGCTCTACATGGAGCACTATGCCCATAGGGATCAGCGAACCAACAACGAGAAAGCTACTGTGCTCAAACGGTTCACAGAGTCTCTGCCTGCGAACGATGCCACCCTGCTGAAAGACATCATCAAGGCGCAATGCATTGCCTTCAGGAGTACGTATGGGCAACTTCCAAAGCGTATCCCTGACAAGCTCAGAGGGTTGCCCATGGCGGAGATCCTTTCCCAATCTCAGGACAAACCGTACATCCGAATGACCCACAGCACCGTGAACCAAGGCTTGAGTGATCTTCGACACTTCTTCAGCTGGGCGATCCGGCATGACCACTACATGGGCAAGAATCCCTGTGAGGGCATCGACTATGAAGGTGTCAAGAAGAGATCCTATGAGCCGTTCACGGATGCAGACATCAAAGCAGCATTCACGCATCCAGACTTCCTGGCTCAGCGGACGAAGAACCCTCCACGGTTTTGGTTGCCTCTCATGCTTCTGTACACTGGTGCTCGCCGCTCCGAGATCGATCAACTCGCCTTGGCAGACATCAGGCAAAGTGAGGATGGGATTTGGTACATGGATCTGAAGTTCGAGGAAGATCGTGGGAGGCGTCTCAAGAACACAGCCAGCATCCGAAGAGTGCCGATTCACTCCCATCTGCTGGAGCTTGGCCTACGTACTTATATTAGCGAGCGGGAGTGTAGTAAGGGGACAATGCTCTTCCCCAAGCCGCCAAAGAAGAAAGGCAGCAAAGGGCGGGAGACTGTTGGTGATGCTGTGGGCAAGTGGTGGGCGCGGCTGCTGAAGGATGCCGGTATCAAGGGACACAAGACCCTGCATAGCCTACGGCATACTGTTGTGACAAGGCTGGCTGCTGCTTCTGTACCGCAGGACATCAGGGAGATCCTCGTAGGTCATGCCTCAGCGGGGGTACATTCCCGCGTTTACATGCACAGAGATCAGATTCCACTGAAGTTGCTTCAAGAGAACTTGGAGAAGTTAGACTACAGGAACTTATTGTCAGTCCGCTGACAGCCTTGACCGTCCTTGGTCGGGTGGGTTCCTGAACCTGAGACGAAACTAGATGGGAGGTTCTGTGGTCACGCTGCGTTGGTCGTCTTATACTTGGCGAGCCGCGCAAGAAGTTGAAGACACAAGGAAGCAAGCGAAGAGTGCCGGTGCATTCAGAACTGATCAGGCTTGGTTTCCTGAAGTACGTAGAGCAAACAAAGAAGGCGAGACATTCGCGGTTGTTCTACCAGCTAGAGAAGAACCGAAACGGGTACGGGGATGCTGTTGGGAAATGGTTTGGGCGGCATCTGAACAAGATTGGCATCACCGATCCTGCGAAGGTGATCCACTCCTTCCGGCATACTGTGGTCACTCGGTTGACGGCTGCTGGGGCGCCACAAGATATGCGTGAGGTGATCGTTGGACACGCCGCTGAGAATGTCCATGGGCAGACCTATGTGCATCGTGAGGGGATACCTCTGGCGTTGCTAAAGGAGCATCTGGAGAAGCTGGCCTTCCCTGGCCTGGTGAGTTCCTAGTTACTCCTACGCAACCCTGCCGATGAGATCCTCGTACATCTCCTGTGTGAGTGGCAGTCTTGTTAAAGGCTACCTATCATATGGCCTCCGTTCCATCCCCTTTGTTAGTAAGTCGTGCAGCTGCCAACTCCATGGGACCATGACGTATCGCGTTTTCGCTGGTACGTATTCCCCTGAATCAATCACTGTGCCGTCTGGTTCAACAGCGATTGAGTGGACCTCCCACGAGGCAGCGACTTCCTGGCCATAAACAGGTGCCCATTCGAGATACTGCATTCCCCAGTATGGCACCGACCCTGGGTGAGTTGAGGCGTGCTCAAGGCTGTTCAAATGGCAGCAGAAGGGCTTTCCTTGCCCCCACCGAATGGCTGTTGGGACGATCTCAACGGCATTGGCTACGTAGTACTCGCAAACGGCTGGATTGAACCAAGGCTCTAAGTACCACTCTGGCTCAAAGGCTGCAGGCCGGATGCTTAGGAGCTTCGCTTTGACGTCCCATAGCGTAGCCATATCACCTCCCAGGCCATCTGCCGCCGTCGAACTGTTGCTTTGATTTGAACATTGTGTACCCCTTAGCGCCACGGTCTTGCTCCAGCTGCTTGCCCGTTGCGGGCTGCTCGAACTCTTCGGCTGAGTGAAAGACAATTCCCGCCTGTTTCATTTCGTGGATACGGTCAAGGATCTGGTCCGTTGCATCGGGCAAGTCGGCGTCCCACTCAGGCTGGTTGTCCGGTGTGGACTGTTTGACCTCAGGAGTCATTTTCTCACCTCCACGGTTAGCGTCTTACTCAGCGGACGACTGGACCAACGGTCTTCGGGACAGCCGCTGTCTTCGAGACTACGTAGATCCAACTTCGAGCCTTCTACACTTCTGTGGCCTGTTGGGAAGAAACACTGTGGTTTGCAATCGCCCATGATGACTCGGACGACATCATTTCCGGCTTCGGAAAGCCTTGTCTTGGTTGTAGACATGTTCATTTCCCTTTCGTTCTGGTTACCGTGTTCGTGAGAACTCACCGGCTTAGATGAAATCCGAGATAGTTCAAAGCTTGCCCCAACCACCAAGCCTCCCGTTGTAAGTACTGGATGAGGTGCTGGCAGTTGCCACACAGATGACCGCGGATACGACCGCCGATGGTGTCAGGTTTCAAGGCAATTCCTGTACGTTCGCAAATACTGCATTGGTGATTCATTGGATTGACCTTTCATGTTGAATAGACCTGTTGAAAGTGACGAAAACCGTCACTGTGTTTTATTGGGGACCGTAAGGAATTGAGGGACCGTAAGGAATTGAGGGACCGTAAGGCTGCTTCGGCAACCAATACAGAAGTGTCACTTTGAGAAACTCTCCTGTATTTTCAATAAGATTTACGGTCCCCACAGTAGAGCTTGTGTGAGGCTTTACTTATAGATTACTTGTGGGGAGTTCCTACCTCACCCACCTAGCACACCAAAGACCTCAGGAGAGTCAATGGTAGTCTAAGACACCCTTCCCTCAATCCCTACGTGTCTCCTAAAGACCTCCGCCCGTAACGCCGATGGCATCGGGCTTCAAGGCAATGTTGGCCCGTTCGCACACGCTACAGTGATTCATTGGATTGACCTTTCATGTTGATAGACCTCCAGGGCGCTCTTGCGAGCACCGGCCCTGGCTTACGTCATTGAAGGCCTTACTAGGCTGTCGGTGTTGGGATAGTTGGGTGTGGATAAGAGAGGGCCTACTTACTTTCGTTGTACGGTAGACCCTCCCTTTGTATGGTAAGGACTAAGCTGCCTTTGACTCATCCTTGAAACCGTACTGGCCAGCCTCAACCCTCACAATCCGCTTTCCTTCACGTTTCCATACACTTGCACCCGTTCTGCCAAGAGGCATAAGAAGAGGTCTTATGTGAGAGTTGGCAGAATCATCACAGATTGCATCCAACACACGGTCCCACGTTCTGGGGGCAACCTCACCGGCACATTTAGCGGAATGGCTTAGGCTGCTGTCTCATCCTTGAGGCCATACAGCCCAGCCTCAACCCTTACAAGCGAATGTCCTTCACGTTTCCAAGGGGTTGCGGGAAATGTTCCATCGGGCATAAGAGGGGTCTTCTTGTGAGGGTTGGAATATTCAGCCTCAACCTGATCCATGATTCTGCTCCAGGTTGCTTTCGCGGTGCTCTGCATTCCAGTTGCAACCTTCAGGGCTAGCATCTTCATCTCGTTCTGCTCGGCTGGCACCATGTCGAGGAAGTTCATCACCGCCTCAACACCTTTCGATACCAGCGTCTTCGACTCCTTGGCATACACAGGCTGGTAAGCATCCCAACTTGCACCAGGGTAAATCTCTACCAGTCGCTCTGACAGGTTGAAGTCTACAGTGTCTTCGTAGAACAGGATCGTCTCCTGACCACCAGCTTTCCCGTTCAACGTGATCCTGCTGATACCCCGACCGATGGCTTGTTGAGCACCCACAGCAGACTCCCCAACCCTCGCTGAGTAGACCTCCTGGTACTTCAACTTTCCGCCAAGCTCGCGGTCTACCCCCAGGATAGCCGCACTGATGTCTCCTAGTTGTCTACGTGGCACCCCGAACAGGATGACGACATTGCAGTAGGAGTACTTGTTCGTTGCGTCATGTTTTCCATAGTTCTCCACCACGATCTGTTGAACCTGCTCTTTGCCACTTCGTCTGTTTGGGTTGTTGACCATCTGCATGGTGTCTACTCCACCTTTCGCCAGGGCAGCTTCAAGGGCTTGTGGGATGTCCTTACACCCCATGCTGCTCTTATGTGTCCAGATCAGCACCGCCTTACCAGCAGCCTGACGGGCCTTCACGATCTCAATCAACTCCACCACTGGGTTACCGCCTTTAGCCTGTCCCTTGGTGTACTCATTCAACGCCTTCACCACAGAGTCTTTCCCTGTTGGGACGTTCCAGTGAAGGAATTGCATTGATGAGTAGTCGATCACGTCTCGCAGAGTCTTCCTGTAGCTCTGCTTCAACTCGTTCAGCATCGGGTGATGGTCTTCCAGATTCTTGATTGAAGCATCTCGCGTGCTCAACTCTGACACCTTGAACGAGGCATCCAACACAAGCACGTTGGTGATGTGATCCGGCACCACGACAAAGTAACTGACCATAGCCTCATGCCCTTTGATCGGGATAAGGCGTAGTCTAAACTGCATCATGCTCAGGAAGTCTTGGAGGGTCTTTTGTACGACTCCTGCACCATGAATGTTCGCTAGGAAGCTGGTGATGTTCCCCGCTGGTAGCTCAGGGGCAACACCCACAGACTTAGGCAACAACCCCTTGCTGTACTTGCTCGACATGTCCGCCGCTGACTTCACCAGCACAGGCAACACTTGATCCAGCCAGTCAATCAGCGGACGATGGTGGGGCTTGTGGTCCGCCTTCAACGCACCATGGGCTTGCTTGAGGTCTTTCAATGGGAGACTCACAGGGGAGGTTACAAGGCACCGTTCATCCCACACCACGAGATCCCGCTTGAGGAAGTAGACTGGCTTGCGGTCAACAACATCCCGCTCGGGTCGTGCGTAGACTCGCCGGATCTTCTCGTGAGTGATGAGGAGCACTGGTACGGATCGGTCTTCGTCGCTGTTTCTCTTAGCGCTCTTGTCCTTGTGTAGAACGGATACGTAGCGTCTGATCTCGTCCTTCGGGATACCAGCATCCAGAATTGCATCCTCGAAGTCGTAGAGTTGTTCCACCCTAGCGGCTGCGATTGTAACGGTGATCCTTCCTAGTAGCTTCTTCTGAAAGGCTGCAGCAAGGAATGCCGCCACAGCACTCGACTTACCGAAGCCGATGGGCGCAGATAAGCACCAACGACCATGCATTCGTGAGTCTTCTGTGACCATCCCAACAAGTTGATTGTGGATGGCTCTAAGGGCAAGCTCCTGAGCATCGTCGGGGTTGTTGCCGTGTTCCCTGAGAATCTGAAAGTGAATCGTTGTGGTGAGCCGTTCAAGCTCTTGTGCTTCGTGTGTGGATAACATTTGACGAACCTCCCAGTTCGTATTTACGTAGACAAGTGAACAGCCCTCGCAAGACACAACCTCGCGCAAATAGCGGAGGGAGGGGGCCGCGCTCAATCACGAAGCCATACCCTGGAGGGCTGCTCGCTTGTCTGATTGATAGAAAAGAGGAACTACTTACGATGCGATTCTGAGGAGTGGGTCGGTCGAAGACAGCTGTCCTGAAGACGACCTTGGATACTTGGCGATCCACTTCGCTCGCGCTTCGTCTTCGGGCATGTCAGCCTTGAAATTATTGTGGACTTCGCAAAGGCATTGAATGCGTTTCTTGGCCACTGTCGGATGGCCCACGATCCATTGGCTTAAAGCTTGGCCGGATGACGCATACCCAGTCTTTCGCCTCCCTGCACAGGTTCTGATACCCCCTCTTCTTCGCTTGATTCACCCCAAAGGCTTCCACAGGGTGCTTACATTGACACCCCGAGCACCAGCGTTCTTCCGTTGCCTGTGCAGTCATCGGGACTTGTTCCATTTCCTTCCTCCAGATGTGTTGATTGATAACTACGTAGGAGACACCAAGGGTGAGACCGGCGGGATCTTCCCCACCGATCTCTCGGGCACTGACAAGCATTACAGCCACCCACTTAAGGTTCTGAGACTGCATGCTATGGCCCGCCCTAGTGCGCCACCCTGAGCCTCACTCCCGCAATACCACACCCGTTCTCCACCGCTGGACGACCGCAGTCCTCCGGAAGTGGGCGCGTGTGATGCGTTGTGTGGGAATGTTGATCTCAGGGAGGCTAGGAGCTTCCGCCGCTGCAGATGCGTGGATTACTTACAGTTTGAATTTCTTCACTGGCGGGACCAGCAACTCACTGAGAGGGTTTGATGGGCCTCTGCCTTGCCCACCAGGGGCGCATTCGCACTTCATAGCGTTCACTCCTTTTTCACTCCTTCAATGTTGAATAAACTGTTCCAATCCACACCCTGGCCCTTCTTCACCCTGTCATCGTAGGCTTTCTTCTTCGCCAGCTTCACATACTCCGCTCGTGTAGCCTCAAGCCTTGCCTGCCTGTCAGCCTCAGAATACGGATCGGGAGGCGGAGGGGTGTCTTTGCCTTTGGGCTGCTTTCCTTTGGGCTGAGCGCTCATTGGCACTCCTTACGCGTAGTGTGGATCACTTGCGTGTGTTCAGTCGTTGCCCCTCCAGCATCACTACGTACCGTGGTCGTGGGATAGGATGAACTGACCTCCACAATCTTGTTGGTGATGGTTTCATACTCAACGGGCGCGTTCTCATTGTCTGTGCGAATGGTGGTGCTCATGGTGTTGATACCTTTCTAGTCCCAGTCTAGTCCGACAGCGGACTGTCTATTTGTCAGTGGATGAACTACTTACTTACTGTCTACTTGAGGTCCCCGTTGCGGTCCCGCTTCGCATTCGGATTCTCAGGGCCAGTCATCTTGGTCGGCTCCTCATAACTGCCACCACGCACCCGCGCCTGCTGCTTATCGACTGCAGCCTGCGAGAGCTCTGGGTAGTACCCTTCGGCTTCCTGTGAAGCCACCACGTCGGCTACATACTGCCGATACCGTGCATCCGTACGGTAGCGGGGATCACGAAAGAGCTCCCGTGCTGCTGCAGTCTTCTGTTGCTCGTACTCAAAGCGATCATTCACAGGCGCTTCTGCCAATCCCAGAACAACGGGGTCAGATTGCGCAATGATCTGCCGCACCACCTGACGGTATCCTGCAGACTTCTTGTAGTCTGGACTGGCCATCGCTTTGACCATCTCCGCCTTGCTCTTGAAGCATGTTCGAGAGCCCACAGCTTCCCATTCAGAACCATCGTCGGCTCCAAAGCTGTCGCTGATCGAAATCTCCGTCACACCTCCGCCCAGGTTCTTAACTCGTGCTGCCATGATGATTACTCCCTTTGTGTGGTCTGGTTGCCCCTCATGGGGCTGGTTGATTGGTTTACTTCTGCTGACTGCTCGCCCTTTTGAGGGCCGCTCGCCCTTTTGAGGGCCGCTCGCCCTTTTGAGGGCCGCTGACTACTTACTTACAATGCCGCTGCCTTCGCCTAGGAAGGCTCACTGAAGGCTGCCTTCCATTCCTCCTTCGTGATGTACCCTTGGGCAATCGCCACAGCCCTGAATTGCATCGCCCATGCGCGAGGCCTTGAGTACGCCTTGGCCATCTCATCGGGTGACCTCCAGGCTCCGTGCTGGATTGTGCCCAAGATGGTTTCAAAGGGGACGCGAGGGCCGTTCCTAGACTGCCGCAGTCCCCGCCTGCCCTTAGGGTTGACCAATGGCTCCACCTTCTTCCTAGCGGCCAGATCCTTGGCCTTTCGCTCAGCAATGAGCCACCGACCGAACGACCCGCCGCAGCCGTAGGGGTCTTCGTGCAGCCGCCGTTCTTCTTCCTCGTATTCTGCATAGGTGCGCCTCTTGACCGGCCTGTGGTTGGCCATTGACTCACGCAGCATGGCGCTGGCTTCCTCAATGTCCTTTTGGCTCAGCATCTAGGCGCTCCTTGCCCTTCACAGGGCTGCTTGTCGTCTTCCGCTCTCGGAAGAGCTTCGAGATCCGTCGAGGCGACGCCATGACGACTCCCTGCGTCGCTCGCACCGAGTGCTTCGCAGCACTTCTGGACATGCTCCTCAAGACGCTGGAGGCCGATTGCAGGGATGGTCCTGAAGCAGCCCCACTGACCGCAGCTGCAGAGGAAGACTTTATTGTGGGGAAACCACAGTGGACTGTGCTGCCCCCCGTTGCTATCGACCAAGGTCTGGCCAACGTGGACTGGGTTTGCCTTTGGGGCGTTCATTCAGATTCTCCTTTCCTTGGGTCGGTCGCTTCTGACGACCTCGGTAACTGCCCAGTACACCATGGGCACAAACACTTACCCTTGTCTTTTGCCTTGTCGTCGCTGACGACTCCCTTGTCAGCCTCTCGTTCCCTTCTGAACTGAGCATGGGCTGCCCTATGTGGAACGTCGGCCTTTTGCGTATGGCCAAACCAGAAGGGCTGCTTCGAGAGGTAGGCTTCTAACCGTTCGTCCACCCACTGGCGGACATCCTCCGGTGCCATGCCCTCACATCCTCGATAGGCTAGGGCTTCCTGATAGAGGCGCTCTCTGGTTTCATCAGAGACGCGGGGCTGTGGTCTCACTTGAACGGGCTTTGTGGACTTCTTGGTGGTGGACTTCTTGGTGGACTTCTTGTTCTTGGTGGTGCTGGTTGGCAATTCACCGACTGACACAAACTTGGTGGGGGCTGGCATGATGCGATTTCTTTTGGGCGTCCTTTCTGGTTGCCCTTCGACAGGGCTGGTTGCCCCCCTCATGGGGCTGGGAGGTTGGTAAACCGACTCTCAGGTGGTCAGAAACCGGCCCACAACTTGTTGATATTTCAGGGGCTGTGGGATGGCTAAAACACGGTCTTGATGGGTAGGCCAGGACCATATGTGGGTTGTAAGGAAATCAGCAGGTTGTGGTGACGCTGGCGTGAGACTGGAGCTAGGGTTGGTCTCCTTGGTCGGCCTTGACCCCGCCTTCCGTGTCGGTCTGACGACCTTCCTTCAGGGCGAGTGCCTGCTTCACCTTCTCAGCCGTTCTGCCATGGGCGTTCACACGCGGTTTCTTATTCTTCCCTCGATGACCGCACCGCCCTGTGCGAAAGCTATCCTGCCATTCCTTGGGATCGACCATGCCCCGCTGGACAGCCGTCCGACAGATCCTTGAGATGTAGCTGACATCAACCCCGATGTAGGTGGCGAGCTCCGTCCTAGATCGGAAGCGCCGACCAAGGACCATTTCGACAATCTTTGAGAGTGTTTCATTATCCATTGTTACTCCTTCGTGCATGTTGTTATTCAGTCGTGGTCGTTCTTCGAACTCAGTGGTCGTTCTACGAGCTCAGTGGTCGGTTTGTGCTGTTGTTGTTCGTCTGTTCCGAATGATGCTCCTTGCTGATGGTTGGTTGTGGTTGCAGAAACGGCGAAGAAACTAATGACAGGGGATTAAGAACGAAGGTGAGAGCATGAATACTTGACCTGGATGCTCAACAATCCTTCCTCTCTCCTAAGATCGTAGGTTATTCCCTGCACAGCCCTGAAACGCTTTGGGGGCTCCTATGGTACGACTTAATTCCAGCACAGCTGACCCAGCCGACCAGGTTCCTCCCTTCTATGATCGGACTTAATTCATGCACAGCCCTCTCTCCTATGGTGGTGGTTGAATCGGAAAAGCTGCACAACCACTTGTAAATACGCAGAGAACAGGAGGTTCGGTATGAACCGACCCAGGAGGTCGTCAGACCGACCCCGGCATTCTGCGTCTTCCTGTGTGAAACGTCGCGCAGGCGAAGCCCCATGTTCCTATCTCCTAAGATGCGACTTAAATCCGCACAGTACTGGAACGCTTTGGGGCTCCTATGGTAGTGGGTAATTCCCGCACAGCCAGGTACCTTCTTTCAGAGCAGCGAGTTCGAGGCTCTTTGAGAAGATTCTCAACAACGCTCTTTGTCGCTCACAGGGAACTGAGTCGGAAGGCCTCTTGGAGGTTCGCCAAGAACCGACCTAGGAAGGCCTCTGGCTGGCATTATGAGCGACGAACAGGGAGAAGAGCTGGGATTGTGGCTTCTGGGAGGGAGGGTTGATTGGAGGCAGTCTAGGTATGTAGGACAGCCTAATTATACTTCAGTAGTGTATTTGGTTGGCCTTGGGTAAGCCTGGGAGATTGACCCAGTCGCCTTGCTAGTTCCCTAACGACCACTGAAGCCGTCGTTGGTGTGAATAATGATCACCGCAATGAGGAACGCCAGAACGCCGAGAAAGCCTCCGACCAAGATATGCTCCAGTCCCTTGCTCGTCCCACCTTCAATGCCTGCGAAGAACGCGCCAATGAAAGCGGCAATGAGGAGCATCCGGCCCCATCGAGGCTTCCTCTTCTGCACATCTTGTGGGTTGTCCATTCTGTATCCTCTTTCGTCCTGGTTGCCTACTAGACGTGTGTGGCCTTTACCATCCGGACAACCGTTCCAACACCAATGCCAACTTCCTTCGCAATCTTGATCATTCCATACCCCTTCGCTCGAAGCACATGCACTCGCTGCTCAACCTCTCCATTGATCATCGGCCTGCCCAGCACCTTGCCTTGCGCCACTGCTCGCTTAAGGCCTGCGCGAACGCGCTCTTGAATCATGCTGCGCTCGAACTCACCAAAGACGCCCAACATGGAGAACATGGCCTTGCCTGCTGGTGTGGTTGTGTCGATGCCTTGCTGATGAAGATAGAGATCCACCTTCTTCGCATGTAGTTCGTTGAGGAAACCGATCAGATGTTGAAGGCTACGACCTAAGCGATCCACTGACCACGCCGCAACAAGGTCGAAGTCCTTCCTGGCCACGCCGTTGAGGATAGCGTTGAACTGAGGGCGCTGGTCTCGGCCTTTCGCGCCTGATATTCCACGGTCTACGAACTCTCCAACGATCTCCCATCCATGCCGCCTTGCCACTTCTCGAAGCTCTCGCAGTTGGTTCTCAACGCTCTGGCCGTCAGTGGAAACTCTGGCGTACAAGGCGACTCGCTTCGTGCTGCTGTGGCTCATGGTGCTTGCCTCCAGGTGGTTGACCGTTGCGGTCTGGTTCATGCTATGCGGAAAGGTATCACGCTTCTATTCAATAATCAACTGTATACTGAATAGCAGAAAGCGAGGGGATCGCCCTTCGCGATTTCAACGAGTTCAGAAAGGTTAAAACGGAGACGATTTCTGAATAGGCTGAAAAGCTTCCAAGGGTGGATCAACTGCAGAGGTGGAAAGATTGCTGAGGTGGATTGAGTGAGGGAGTGGAATCACCTCACGGCTGGAGGCGTCTGCGCCGCTGGAACGGTTCCAACAGTGGAAGGGTTGCCTTCTTGAACCCAATTGGCTATGGCCTCAGCCAGAGCTTCGGCAGATACGACCGACCAGCGACTCCGCCCATGCACCCGAACGGCGTTGTAGGCGTAACTATCGGCGTAACTATGGGCGTAGGCAAGGATGATGCCCCATGGAGGCTGCGATTTGAGAGTGGGATGCGTGCGCCTGCGGAAGAATTTAATGATGGGCCGATGGCATGGGGGGAACGTCGGGCCGATGTTGGAGCGTATAGGCCAACAGATTTTTCTACCTGAGCAAATCGTGTTTACAGGTGCCCTGCCGATCATATCGGCCCTTACGTTCCGCCCTTACGCCCCCCCTTAGGGACTACCTTGACTCCAGCCTGCTGATGGGTGGTATAAGGCTTGCGGTTGGGCACTCCGGACAGCTACAAGAAACGATGGTGAATCGCTACACTTTTCGATTCTGACCCAAGGGGCACCCTGTGGGAATCCAACAACTTGGAGCATATCGAAGTGATGGTGCGTCTTCTGTCCCTCGGCACCATATCCCATTCCGCTGTAGAGAAGTCGCCCACATAGCAACGTGGCCCCTAAGCGCATACTGCTCACGGATTTTTTCTTAGGACATGTTGGGAATTGCCGCTGGGCGTTATATACTTCACTCCAAGACTACGGAACTTCTCCATGGCCCAACAGGTGCAGCCCCGGCGCAGAGTCTTGGTCGCCGGTCTTACGATTGCAGGTCTTGGTTCTATTCTCCTCTGCCTAATCCTTGGCGAATTGGCTATCCGTGCGGTCCACCTGCTCCGCGATGACATTCCATTTTTTGAATCTCCTGCGCGCATCGGACCCATCACAATGGATTCGAAGTTGGGATGGCGTGCGACGGAGCACTACGGGCAGGACCTCGAAGAACACACCTTGCGTGGACAACCCTACCACGTTCATCGGACCCAAGGCCTGTTGGGCTTCCGCACATACGGCGATCTGCGGTCCACCAAGCCGAAGATGCTGGTCATTGGTGATTCCTTTACCCATGCAACGGCGGTGTCCAATGACAGGACCTATTACGCCTTACTAAGCGACCTGCTCGGCGTGGAGACATTTGCCTATGGAACCGGCGGGTACGGCACGCTGCAGGAATACCTTCTTCTCGATGAAGTCTTCGACACGATACGGCCCACCATGGTGCTGTGGCAATTCTGCAGTAATGACTTCATCAATAACGATCACGCCTTGGAGATGGCCAGCTCGCTCAACAATAACGGCTGGATCCGACCCTACTGGGAAAATGGTCGCCCGGTTTTGCGCTCCCCGAAACCAAGCGGAGTGCAAGCCAGGGAATGGATTCAACGGCACAGCCGGTTCCTCTATTTTATTGTTAGTAGGGTTGATCGCTTGCGCGCCAGGGGGCCCTTTGAATCCATCGAGTTCCAGATCGATCGCGCAAGATTTGCGCATCCCGGATTCGCTCGCTCAGTTCAGACCACCGATGAGCTGATGGGCATGGTACGGCGCCGCATTGGCAACGTCCCTCTCTACGCGTTCAACTGCGATCGTGATGAGCCCTACAGCACCGCGTTTGAACAAATTTCCTCTCATCATCAAATCCAGTTCTGGAAGGACGTGCCGGATGCGGTTCGTAATGCAGAGGCAAATGGACTCGACGTATCCGCGTCCGACGCGCATTGGAATGAACTCGGTCATGCTCTGATTGCCAAGAGTTTGAACGAACACTTCAGAAGGCTGCAGCAGGTCAGTACTCAGTAGCACCTACTGCGAAGGCGGCGAAATTCTTTTGAACCCATCAACGGGAAGACGGAAGCCCGGACAAGTGGTACAGAATCATGGCAGCAGCGGCGGCAACATTGAGGGACTCCACCCCTTTCCGCAAAGGAACGGTGAGCCGTGTCCGCGCCGCCTGAAGCGTAGCGGGCGACAGCCCCTGCCCCTCGCTGCCCAAGGCGACGATGGTCCTCGCCGGAAGAGAGTGGATCGATCGCAAGGAAATACTGTCTCGGTGGGCGGAATCGGCCGCCAGCACCGTGCACCCTGCTTGAACCAAATCTTGCAATTCCGCGTGAAGAAAAATGGGAAGGCGAAACAAAGTTCCAGCGGTGGCCCGAACCACCTTGGGATTGAATACATCCACTGAATGAGCCGTCAGCCACAATCCTCCGATATCCAACGCAGCCGCTGTACGAATGATAGACCCTAGGTTCGTTGGGTCTTGCAGCCGGTCACCGTAGACGCCCAACAGCCTGGGTCGTGCCAAGATCGTCTGCTGATCCCAGGTAGGCCGGCGCACGAGCGCCAGAATTCCTTGTGACGAGTCTACATCCGACAATGGCGAAAACCGTTCCATCGGACAGGAATACACCCTGCCGCTTGCTTCGAGCACCTGCTTCCGTTCCGACGACGTGTGACGATCAAGAAAATTGCTGGTGACAACGACCTCGACGACTTGGTCCGGTGCCGACCGGAGCAGTTCCAGGATAGGTTTGGCTCCTTCGAGCACGAATACTCCTTCCTGATCGCGAGTCCGCTTTGTGGAGAGCAGCTCCCGAATATACTGAATCTGACGGCGGGAAATGGTGCGAAGTGGGGCAGCCAACAGCGAACCGTGGTAGGAGATAGAGGCAAAGAGGGGCCTGCTGCGAATAGCTCGACCCCTCTTCCACGTCGAGCTATTTGCGCTTCTTGCCGGATGCAGCCTCAGCCGCACGAATGCGCTGAGCCCGCGCCTTGGCTCGTCTGAGCGCGGAGAGTTTTCCTCGGGTCCGATCGCGCTCAGCCTTCAATTGTTCGAGTTGTGCGCGAAGATGGACGCGCTCCTGTTTGTAAATACTGGCACATTCTGCACGAGATAAATTCGTCCAATCACCGGAACCCTTGGCCCGTTCTATCCGTGCCTCAAGGGACTCGCGCAGAAGCCTCTCACGCATCGACATCAACGACTGCAAGGCTTCCTGCCGCCGTTGGACTTCTTCCTCTTCGGCCATGATGCCGCGAATATCGGTTCCTAACATCGGCTGTTCCTCCTCGCCTCAGGTACAACAACAGTAACGGTCTATTGTACCCGATTCAACAATATGGTTCTACCCGGTCTCTGATGAGCTAACCGATTGATCTTGCGCAAAACCGCCAGATCCAGTCTCACTCCATTGCAGGACCTCAATCGGTTCCATTAAGATCAGGTCCCATGTCACACATTGGTCCACTGGTTCGAGCTTGGCGCCTGTCGCAAAAATGCTCCGAACGTGCGCTCGCCGAGAAAACCGGCCTGTCGTCCGAGCTTATCGAGGCCATCGAGTCGGAAGAGGTTGACCCCAACTTCTCAACACTCCAATCACTGGCTGCCGGACTCCAGATTTCTCTCTCCTGGCTCTGCATCTCTCCCTCGGATTTGACCCTTCTCTGCCAGGACGATGAAGAGGGTTCCCCAATTCAGGCCTTGACGGGGGCCGATCCTGTTCTGGACCGGATCGTTCTGGCAGCCGGCTATGATCGTTCTCTCTATGTCTTGCTGACCGCCCTCATCCAAGCCGGGGACCCCAAACTCTTGCGGGCGGCGGAGGTCAACCTGCGAGGCCTGGTGAAGCAATCCAAACAGGCGACGGTACCCTGGCAATCACGGCCTCCTGGCCATTTCGAACCGCCGAGTGACTAGCCGGTTTCAGACCTACGCTGAGTGAGTCGTACCCATGCGAACAGCCTTGGTAAGGACATAACCTACGACGATTAACGCGCCCAGTCCTGGCCACCCTCCGAACGGAGCCTCGGCGAACAGCTGAAAGGGGTCTCCCGATAATGAAGGCCACACCGAACTGAGCGCCACTGGAAGCGCCAGAAGAATTCCCACGAGCGCCTCACCGGTCACCAACCCTGCCGCGAACAATAGGCCACGATCTTCCGTACTGGGTCTAGGCGCGGCTCCTTCGCGTCGCACAGGCTCGGCCAAAAGTCCGCCCAAGAGAATGGCCGCCGATAATTTCAACGGCAGATAGAGGCCTAAGGCCACGGCGAGGACCGGGAACCGCATTCGATTCGGCTCTCGTGCCTGCCTCGTATCCAGCGCAATGATGCCCACGCCAAGCAGGACTCCTACTCCGACCAGGTGCCAAGGCAGCGACCCACCGAACACCCCCTTGGCAAGGTTTGCCATCAAGGTGGCCTGAGGTGCCGTCAGCGGATGCGGATGGACCACCGTCACCTCTCCGATCCCATATTTGGCCTCCAGCAACGACAACACGGGCACAATCACGACCGCGCCGGTGGCCACGCCGATGACTTGCATGATCTGCTGCTTCCAAGGAGTCGCCCCCAGCACATAGCCGGTCTTCAAATCCTGCAGATTGTCTCCTCCCATGGCAGCAGCACAACATACAACGGCGCCCACCAGAAGGGCTGCAGCCGGACCGGCAGGATTCCCCTGCCCCAACATGGCCAGCAGGAGGAGAGAGGCCAACATGATCGTGGCAATCGTGACGCCGGAGACTGGGTTACTCGAACTTCCCACAAGCCCTGCCATATACCCTGCAACGGCCGAAAAGAGAAAGGCAGCCAACGCCATCAGGAACGTCAACCCGATGCCCGCTAAAATGTTGTGTCCCAGCAGGTCTTGATACAGCCACCCCATCGGCACCAAGGAGAGAAACGCCAACGTGATCAGCCAACCCACCCCGGCATCTTGCTCAGTCCGGAGGATGACCGCGGCCCGTGATCTCTGACGTGCATCGTACAATGCGGCGAGCTGGCGAAGACTCTCTCGGATCGGCCCTCGCACCTGGACCAACGTCCACAGCCCACCGATCAACATAGCTCCGATACCGAGGTACCGAATCTGTCCACTCCAGGTCGCCTTGGCCGCGGTCATGCCGCTGACGGCATTCGGTTGGTCACCGAGAGCCTGGAACAGCGGAAGGAGCACCAGCCACCCCAAAGCCCCGCCGAAAAATACGACCACGGCTGTCTTGAGTCCAATGATGTAGCCCACCGCCAACAAGGCTGGCGAGAGATTCACGCCTCCGTAGAGGGTCGAGCGGCCCAACTGCAGGACGCCCTCCAACGACTCACTCCAGAGCTTGAGGCCTCCCTCGGCAAACTTGAAGCCGCCTCCGATGGCAGCCGCACCCAACAACGTTCGCAAACGGCCGCCGGCTCCCTCTTCCGCGCCTGCGCCGACCTTCAACACCTCCGCCGTCGCAACGCCTTCGGGAAAACGAAGTCTGGCATGGACAATCAAGGCCCGTCGAAGCGGGATCGTAAACAGGACTCCGAGGACTCCGCCGACCAGCGAGACGATCACGGTGTACCAAAAATCGAACGCTGCCCAGTGCCCGATCAGCAAGAGGCCGGGAATGGTGAAAATGACGCCCGCCGCCAGCGCCTCTCCCGATGACGCGGCGGTCTGGACGATGTTGTTCTCGAGAATGTTGGACCGGGGGAACAGGCGCAGCACGGCCATGGAAATGACCGCCGCAGGAATCGACGCGGACACAGTCATGCCGGCAAACAGCCCCAGGTAGGCATTGGCTCCGGCCAACAAGGCCGCCAACACGATGGACAACACCACCGCCTTCGGAGTGATTTCCGGCAATGTCACCGAGGCAGGAACGAGGGGCCGATCGGAAGGGGTCTCAGAACCGAGGCGGTCGCGCATGGCGTACTCAGAAGGTTTGCACAATCAAACACTTGAGGTAGCGGGTTTCCGGCATGCCAGCCAAGACCGGATGGTCCGGCCCTTGGCTGCGCTGTTCGAGCAATCGAATGGGACGGCCGGCGTCCCGAGCTGCCGCCTGCACCATGGCCCAGAAGTCCTGCTCGCTGATGGGGTGTGAGCAAGAGCAGGTCACCAGCACCCCGCCCGGACGCAAGAGACGGAGCCCCCGCAGGTTCACCTGTTTATATCCGGCCAAGGCGTGGGCCACGGCTTGCTTGCTGCGGGCAAATGCCGGCGGATCGAGAATGACCAGATCATAGCGCCGCCCCTGCTGCTCCAACGCGGGCAATTCGTCGAAGGCATCAGCCTGCCGATAGCGACACCGTTCTGCTACCTCGTTCCGGATCGCATGGGACTCGGCAAGGGCCACCGCCGCCGCGCTCACATCCAACCCTTCCACGGACTGCGCGCCGGCGAGGGCGGCCTGAATGCCGAAAGCGCCCGTATGGCAAAAGGCTTCGAGCACCGTCTTGTGCTTGGCATAGAGCGCCGCCGCCAACCGGTTCTCCCGCTGGTCGCAGAACCACCCCGTCTTTTGCCCCTCCGCTATCTCGACGACGAACCGCGCCGGCCCTTCATGAATGGGCACCGCCGTGTCGCCCTCCCCAGACAAAAATCCCTTGAAGAGCGGCAGCCCCTCCAGGGTGCGGCTCTTGGCATCGTTACGCAAATAGACCCGTCGTACCCCAGCCTCCCGCACCAACAGGGCTCCCAGGAGATCCTTCCTGACATCCATGCCGTATCCCAAGGTCTGCATCACCGCCACGTCATCAAACCGGTCGACGACGAGACCCGGCAACAGATCGCTTTCCCCATAGACCAGCCGGCAGGCATTCGTGCGGGGGGCGACCATGCGGCGCAAGGCGACAGCGGCGCGCAGCCGAGACACGAAAAACGCCTCATCGATCGGCTCTTCCTGGAACGACAGCAGTCGAACCCGGATCTTGGAATGCGGATTGTAAAACCCGCGGCCGAGAAACCGCTTCTCATGTGTATAGACATCCACCACGTCGCCTGCACCGGCACTGCCGCGCACCTCGGCAATCTGGCCTTCAAACACCCACAAGTGGCCTGAGGGACGCGCGCGCCCTCGGAGGGGAGCCAGACGGATCTTGGCAGTCGCTTCGGTCAACAAGTGCATCATGGTTGTATCGTGAATCCGGTGTGACGGCCGGCTTTCTCGGACGTGGGTGCGCCGCAACGGTCCCAGAGGGTGCCTGAAATCACGCCGCGAAGCAACCCAATCGCTGCCGAACCACGTTCCCATGCTTGACCTTCCCCACTACCTATGGTTTGCTGCAGCTCAGGAGGCGAGTCACGCGCTATGAGCACGCAGACCATCGGCACCGCAGTTCTGGACCGACTCCATCGGCTTGGCGTCCGTCACATGTTCGGCATCCCAGGTGACTACGTCTTGGGCCTGTACAAGTTGCTGGAGAGGTCGCCGATTCGCCACATCGGCACCACGCGGGAAGATTGCGCCGGGTTCGCCGCCGATGCATATGCCCGCATCAACGGCATTGGGGCGCTCTGTGTCACCTACTGCGTCGGCGGACTCAACACTGTTAATGCCATCGCCTGCGCTTACGCAGAGCGATCGCCGGTCGTCTTGCTGACCGGATCGCCGGGCCTCTCGGAGCGTGCGAGGAATCCCTACCTGCACCATATGGTGCGTGAATTTTCGACCCAGCGGGAAGTGTTCGAAAAGATGACCGTCGCGGCCGTGAGCCTGGAAGATCCCGTCACGGCCCAGCGGGAAATGGATCGGGCCTTCGCCGCTCTTCTACGGTACCGTCGCCCGATCTACATCGAGGTCCCCCGTGACATGGTCCATGTGCCGCTCGTCGAAACGTCGACGGTGCTCGGCACCCAGGAGGACCAAACCGATCGGGCCGCCTTGGAAGAGGCGCTGGCCGAGGTGCGCGCCATGCTGAACTCAGCCAAGCGGCCGGTCATTCTGGCCGGCGCCGAGGTGGGACGGTTCGGCCTGCATGACGAACTCACTCGTTTGGTGGAGCGGCTGAACGTGCCCATCGCCTCGACGCTCTTGGGCAAGTCCATCATCCGTGAGGATCACCCGCTCTACGTAGGAGTCTATAGTGGGCTCGTCGCCCGCGATGAAGTGAAGGCTTTCGTCAATGAGACCGACTGCCTGTTGATCCTCGGCTCGATCCTCTCCGACGTGGAAGATCTCGATGCCAGGAGCGCCCTCTTTTCCGACGGCCAGACCATCCACGCCACGGCGGATCGGGTGGCCATCAAACACCATCGCTACGACTCGATTCGATTCGAGGATTTCGTCAGAGGCTTGGCGGCCGCTCCCCTCTCCTCATTTGCAACCCGCAGCCTGCCCGTCCCCGCCAAACCGGACGAGCCGCTGCCGCCGGCCGAGGCGTCGGTTACGCTCCAGGGGGTCTTTCGCCATCTCGACACCGTGCTCGACGAGCAGATGCTGGTGATCGCGGATGTGGGTGAATCCCTGTTCGCCTCCGTGGACCTCCATGTCCATCGGCGGTTCGAGTTCCTATCGCCCGCCTACTACACATCGATGGGGTTTGCGGTCCCGGCCGCCATCGGGGCCGGCTTCGCCGATCCATCCCTGCGTCCGATCGTGCTGGTGGGAGACGGGGCCTTCCAAATGACGGGATCGGAACTGGCCACAGCCGTACGATACCGGCAGGCGCCGGTGGTGATCGTGCTCAATAACCACGGTTATTCGACGGAACGGGAAATTCTCGAAGGCCCCTTCAACGATATTCATGAATGGCGGTATGAGCGAATCTGTGACGTGATCGGCGGCGGGCAAGGGTCTCAGGTGGCGACGCATGGGGAGTTCGTTCAGACGCTCTCAAAGGCCTTGGCGGATACTAGCCAACCCCATGTCATCAATGTGCTGCTTGATCTGGCCGACCGTTCCCCTGCCATGCTGCGCCTAGCCAAACGGTTAGCAAAAGGACTCTCCACCGATCGTCCCTGAACGCTCTACGCCGCGATAGGCAACGTTGTCTCAGCCTGATACAGCGCGGCTCCCGAGCCCTTCTCCCATTGACCTCGTGTAGACAAATATGGTCTTCTATAGAGCGACTTGTCGAATTGTAATTTTGCACGAATCCGGCCATTATCTTTTTTAAGTTGCCGGACGGAAAAACTATGCGAGATGGTCAGGTCTTCTCCACGCGACTGAACCACGTCGTCACGACCGAACGGGAATTCGACGAACTGGTCACAAAATCCCTGCCTGAACTGCTGGACCGTGCCACGGGACAAACCAAGCGGTTCCTTCGGGAAACCAATCAGTGGGATGACGACATCACCCACGAAAAGTTGGCCTTGCGGTGGGGGTATGAACTCGTAGAACGGTTCGTCGTGTTCGGGCGGACGGAGGTGCCCTGTCGGCCGTTTTTTCTGCTCGACAGTTTGATTGCCAAGTCGTTCAGTCAGCCGGACCCGCTCTGCTACCACAAGGAACTTCTGACGCCGGTGGGGCGATTCCTGGACGGACTGGCTTCGCGGGCCGTGGTGAGTCGCGATGCCCTGATCGCACTGTTCTATCATTTTTACGGCTTTAGCCAAGCACACGTGGTGAAACTCCTGGGCTTCGGTCAAGCCGAGAGCCAGCGAGTCTATAAAAACTTCGAGCGCTGGCGCCAAACCGGCTGGCAACGGACAATGAATGAAACCGGCCTGAGCGGTTCGGACATCGCATCGTTGGAGGAGCAACTGCGCAGCAAGCCCGACCATCTCAACCATGAAGTCGAGCGACTGATGCCAATCCTTCAGTCGCATTATCGCAAGAGCGAGCCCGAGCACTACCCCTGCCTCTCCGAGCAGAAGTGGGGACAATTATTTCAGGATGACTACGGTCACGATTACCGCGTCTGGCACCTGGCCTTATGTCGCGACTGCTTTATGGAAGTCGCAGATCGACGGCAGACCGAGGTCGGCGGTAAGTCGAAACCGCAGGTCAATCTCCATATCCATCCGCTGAAGAAGGGCGGCGTCTTGGCGCTTTTCGGAGGGGATCGAGGAGGACGGCACCATGGAAGCCCCAGAACTCAACGACTATCGCGAACATCTGCTTGAAGCCTTGGACGACCAGCCGCGTCGCGTGGCTGAGGAACGGCTGAGCTTCCTTCAGGTGCTCGTCAACCATGAGCGCGTGGGCGGGCTGGACTGCTCGCAGCCCAACGCCGCCTTTGCCTTCACGGCCCGTGAGCGGAGCATCCAGCACCTCGAGATCCGCACCGAGGCGGGAGTCTTGATCGGCGGCTGCGTCGCGCCTGAAGCGGGACAAAAGACGCTGACTGTCCGGGCAGGCAAGGGAACATTGGCGATCCAGGTCCAGAATCATTTTGACGGCGGATCGCTCCGTGTGCAGTATCAGCCGGCTCCTCACTGGTGGGCTGGATTGGCCGGTGCCATGGGACTCAACACCGGCGCTTCGGCTCAGGCTTCCCGCCTGACTCCGGTGTGGACGATGACCGCCGCCTTCGCCCAGCTCGTGCTGGCCGTGGGAGTCGTGGCATTGCTGGCGGAACGGGTGCCGAGTTGGATGGGCTGGGACGATCGCGCTCACCAGCTCGAAGAGGAGCAGGCCGCGCGGCAGTCGCTGCAGGAGCAGGTCGATCGGGTGCACCAGCAGTTGGCCCAACTTGTGGAGACACAAACCGCCGCACTCGCCGTCTCCCGCGCCGAGCAAGAACGGGTCGCACAGCTCGCGCGCACACTCGACACGGTTTCCCATACCCAGCAAAAGTTGACGGCCCAGGTCGTCACCGTCCAGGACAATCTCCAGGCCGTGAAGTCCGATGTGGCCGAAGAAATTCAAAACGGGATGCGAGTGGCGGCCAACGCCGTAGAGGCCGACCGAGAACTCGTCCGCCAAGACCTGCAATCGGTCAAGTCCGTCAACGAGACCTTGATCAAGCAGGTTGCGGTGCTGGAGAGCAAGAATCGCGAGCTCCACGCCCGTCTGGCCCTGACCTCGCTGGAGGTCGCAAAAAGCAATGCAGTCGCCAAGGCCCCGGTGGTCGCGAAGGCGGAGGCTCCGAAAGACGTGGCCGTCCCGACTCCAGTGGCAGACAACCTGCGTGAGGCAGATCGCCAAGCCTTCATGTTCTGGGTGGCATTCCAAGACGGCACCACCGAGAAAAGCATCGAGGAACTCGTTCAAGAAATCAACGGCACCAAGAAGGGTCCCATGAAATCCGGGTGGTACTCGGTCGAAGTGACGTTACCGAAGCCTGAGCCTCCGGATCGTTTCCTGGAGTCGGTGAAGCGGGCCAAAATCGTGAAGTCGGTCGTCACCAGCAAGGCCATGCCTCCGGCTCAATAAACAGGATTTCCCCGACCCGCATTCACGCTCAACCAGGCGCCCACGGTCTTCCGTCCTCGAAGGCCGACGCCGTGGTTTTTGTTTCAACTGTCATTCATTCGGTCATCGGAAACTTCTCCCGTGAGGAGGGTGCATGTCGGATTTTCATCAAAACGGACTCGTGACAGTGCTTCACCGTCTCGGAGCCTCCAATCTCGATCAGCTGGAAAAGGAACTCGAACGACATGCCGCGTCCAACCCACTCGCCTTGGTCCTCCCCTCCCTCTATTCGGAACTAGAAAACCCGGCGCTCAAACACATCGTGCAGGTCTTGAAAGACATTCGTTACGTCAACGAAATCGTCATCTCGCTGGATCGGGCGTCGGCGCTGGAGTTTCGCCTGGCCAAGCAATTTTTCGCCGTCTTGCCGCAACGGGTCCGGATCGTTTGGAACGACGGCGCCCACATCCAGGACATTCTGAAACTCTTGGCCGACCATGAAATCGATACCGGTCTCCAGGGAAAGGGACGCGGCTGTTGGATGGCCTTCGGATATGTCCTGGCACGGGGACAAAGCAACGTCATCGCCCTGCATGACTGCGACATTCTCAGTTACAACCGCGAATATCTCGCCCGACTCTGTTATCCGATCGTCAACCCCAACCTAGGTTACGAATTCTGCAAAGGGTACTATGCCCGCGTCACGAACCGTCTACACGGTCGCGTCACCCGCCTGTACCTGACGCCGCTCATTCGCAGCCTGCAACAAGTGGCAGGCGCCCATCCCCTGCTCACGTTCCTGGACAGCTTCCGCTATCCCTTGGCCGGCGAGTTCGCGATGGTCCGGGATCTGGCCTGGATCAACCGCATCCCCGGCGACTGGGGACTCGAAGTAGGCGTGTTGTCGGAGATCTATCGAAACTGCGCGCTCCGGCGCATCTGCCAAGCCGACATCGCCGATGCGTATGAGCACAAACACCAGGGCCTCTCCGCGGATAACGCCGAACAGGGCCTGCAGAAAATGTGTGTGGACATTACCAAGTCCCTCTTTCGGAACCTGGCGAGTGAAGGGGTGGTATTGTCGGAAGGCGTCTTAAAGACGCTGAGAGCGACCTACCTGCAGGCGGCCCAGGAAGCCATCACGCGCTATCAAAACGATGCCGCCATCAACAGCCTGCAGTTCGACCGCCACGAGGAACGCATGGCTGTCGAGGTCTTTCTCAAGGGTATGAAGATCGCAACGGAGACCTTTCTGGAAGATCCGCTGGGCGTGCCGATGATCTCGAATTGGAGCCGAGTCACCGGCGCAGTACCCGACATCTTCGAGCGCCTGATCGAGGCGATCGAGCGTGACCATGAATGGAATCCCGTCGAGGACCGCCCCTGACGACGAGGCGCACAATCACTCTGCTCAGGTGTTGGACTTCCTGCTCGCGAATACCGTGGCATCGCAGGCGATGTACTTATTCGAAAGTCCCAAATTGCGACTAACTGCGATTTATCGCGCTAGTCCATGAAATATAAAGAGAAAGTGGCCATCACCGTTCCGACTCGGTTGCGACCATTTATGACCAAATTCGACCTGGAACCGTGACCAAAACCGTGACCAAGAAACTACTTAGAACATCAGGACAATCTCTAGAATTACGGGATGGTCCACGCACTTTATCCTTTACGAACCGTGAGATTAGAGTGCACTAGGTCGTGACTGGGGCTCGGTGAACCGCTTAAAAAAATGCGAGCCCGTTCCATAGGTTTAAGTTGTGATCAAGAATCCTGATTCCTCACTTGGCGCGCCGGCGGACCAGGCCGATCATTCGGTCATCTTGGCGCGCGTGACAAGGCCCTTTGATCCAAAAACTCTAATAATGCCATTAAGTCGCAGTCAGGCAGTGGGAGTAGGAACGCTGCCCTTTTGCCGATGCCGTTCAGCGATGTCCCAACAACTATGGCACGCTGGCGATCTGCGATCCAAACTCGGTCGTGTATTTCGGTCGTGGGTTTATCTGTCATACGGATACGCTTCTTCTTCAAGCGCTGTTCAATGCACCCCTTAACACCACTCCTTGTATGACGAGGATCATGGACAAAATGAATCTGTTCTAGCCATTGTCCGCCAACTCGAGCCGATTCCATAAGGTCCTTAGCGAAACGCTCCGCCTGTTCCTTTTCTACTGAGAAAATGTACGGATCAATGATCATGAGGGATTTGGCTTCTCTCGTAAAATCTCGGAGTTCCTTTAAACCAATATCTCGCTGGCCAGGAACACTGAGAAAGCGTAAAACCTCGCCGTCAGATGCAAACTCACAACGCCGCTCAATATAGAGCATGCTTCTGTGCGGGATTATCGCCGGGAGCCAGTAGTTCTCCAAATCTGCCTCCTCTAATTGTGACAAAAACATCTCATAATCCCGCATCAACTCGTTGTAGCGCTGAAGAACCTCCCGATAAGTTTTACAGTCGTTGTGGCTCATCAGCATCTCCTAAAATCTAACACTGCCAGTCTGTGGCTGTTCGATGGGGACACTAGACGAGGGAGTTTGCGCCAGCTGGCAATCAAGACAAAATAGCGGTGCTATTTGATAAAATCGACACTTTTTGATTTCACTGAGTAAACGAGATCTGCTGGTGAATAGCCGCCTGACATGTGTGGCAGATCGTAGCATTGTTCATCAGATTCACCTGGCAGCAGGATTTTATCATTCGCGAATGCATTACTCCGCTTGAATTCCAACTGCTGATTAGGCGGAAGTTCATGGTAGTCAGTTAAATCATCGCTATGTCCTTTGCGACGCACCGCTAGTGACCACTTAACTTTTGCTGAAGTATGTTTGCTTCTATTGTGAATGGATACCAGCAGCGTTTTTCTCTCCGCCTTTTCCAAAACTTCAAGATATTGAATAGCGTTTCCCTTCATTTCAACGTTAACTCGACATTTGTCCTTATCATACCGTACAGAAATTTCAATTTTGTCAGTTTCCGCTTTGTCTTGAGTCTTCAGCCATTCATCGACAGTTAGACCATACGAAACAGGTGGCTCTACGATCAATGCAGCAGTTACAACCAGGAACTTCAAAAAGTTCACCCATTGGAAAAAGTCAAAACGATATAACCGCCGTTTCCTTCGAATTTCTTGTCGCAACTCACAAAAGGCCTTCTCCGTCATCAGCAAACGACCTGCATAGTCCCTCCTCCAGGCACGGGTTAAGGCTCCGGCGCTATCACATATGACCGGAACAGGCAGTCTCATTCGGACTGCCGTACTGAGTAGCATGCTGTCCTGGTAAAGTTTGCGCTCCGTGAGAAGTTCATTGTATTCGTCAGAATATTCCCACCATATCTCTTCTCGCCGTCTAGCATTCAATTCTCTCTCCATGAGTCGGTGATATTGCCGAGACAACCGCCGTTGCTTCCATCGAAACTCCAACTCTTTTAACATCGTGTGTCTCCTTTCTAGGAGGATATGCCAACCTCCGCTAACACCATGGGCTTAGGTCGACGATAACATGACTTTTCGTAGTTGCAAGTGAGGCAAAAACCTGACACTCAAAGCATTGTTCACCAACCTTGCAGTCCTACTTTGACCATCTAGATCAAGTGAAGCGGGGGCTGCGCCCCCGATCCCCCCGGCCGTCCGGTCCAGTGGTCCGGAACGGCCGGGCGGCCTCGGTGGGCGGAATCATTGCGTTTAATTCTCCGCATGGTTTCAGTATCCCTTCCCTCTTCCCGCTGCTGTAACCATCAATAGACGAGAACGGCGGCCAAGCTGAGGCATCGCCGCCTCGCATAAGACGGCGCATCGTTCCCTCTCACCCGTGAAGGATACGGGACGGGTGACAGGGAGAAATTGATTAGAGTGTTTCACCGTCGCCCCGTCAGTCCCGCACAGTCGATACAGAGCCAGATTTCGCATGTGACGTCATGCTCCCTATTAAAAAGCCGTACCCACGCTTGCTCAAATTGACATAACTCGCAGAGCCGTTCCTTCGTATGCTCATGACAGAGCCACGCTTTTCGCGCACGATCATAGGTGGTCGCTTCCCGTCCGCAACAGGCTGGACCGAACAGGCTTGGCTGCTTCAGGCTGCATCGATGCCAGATCATCCTCACACCTCTTGATAGACCAGTCCCTTCCCAAGCACCAATTGCAGAATGGTGCCACTAAACCAAATCGGATGCCCCGAGAGCAGATCCTCCCAGGTCTTAATGAACACGATTCGAGGGATTTCGATTTCGCCCCTGATCCGGCGATAGGCATTCCTGGTGGACCATTGGTGCCGCATCTCTTCCCACAGTCGGCTGATGGGAAATCCAAGAGATCGTTTCCAGGACCAGCACATATTCACGTACCCGCATTGATCCTGGACGTACTGGCTAATGACGTAGCGGCTGAGACGATTCCGAGACCGATGGCTGGGCTGATAGGCCTTGATCCAGACGACCGGAGCCCCATGGAGGGCCTGCCATTGCGACGACAGCCATTCCTGCGAAATCCAGAACCGGCGAGGGCGTTCCCCATCCGGCACCCGCCAGGCCCAGAAGATATGGAGCACGCCATGCCCTTCTTCCGTTCGAACCTGGTAGTACTCCAATCCTTGAAACCCCAGCTGGCGTTCGATCCGCTGGCGCAGCTGCTTATGGTGATACGTCAGCTTCTCCGCATCCCCGCCTTCTGCCGTGGACAGCGTGACCCAAAGCACTTGGAACTGATGGCACTCCCAGAACCAGAGCAGCGACCGCACCCGGTGATAGCCCCGTTTCTGCTTCCTGGTCCATTCGCCGGCGACTGGCTCCCGCCGGAACTCCTTCCAGCGGCTCATCGGGCAGCCTCCGCTTGAGGAATGGCTGGACGAAGACCGGCAGACAGAATCCGTTCCAATTCCTCAATGGGAATCCGCACGGCACGCACCGACGGCTTCACATAGGCAATCTGCCGTTTCAGGATGGCTTTCCTGATCGTGCTTTCTTTGAGTCCTAACCGTTCCGCCGCTTCTCGAATCGTGATCAATTTTGTACTAGGGACCATCGGGCACCTCCTTGGTAATTAGCTATACATGATGTTATGCCTAATATCGTTAAGGCATATCCTATATTGACACGCATTACCACTACCGAGGTACACTCTTCAAGCGATTTCAGCTCTACGCCTACCGCTGGCCTTAACTTTTTTTGTTTGTACTAGGATGGAGTGCGATGCTCATTCACTCATCAGGAGAAGGAGTGCCCTATGCCGGTTGATCGAGTCGCAATCCACGACCAATTTTTCGGAGAGATGAAGAAGGCGAGAGAGAGGATTCTCACCACGGCAGACGGCGAGGTGGGATGGCTCCTGAAGTTTATTCAGACGGATCTGGACACCCTCACGGCCAGTGAATGGATGGTCTTGGCGTTTGAGATCGCCAGCTTTGTCGATGACGTGGCCAATCGCCGGGGGGCGGACATCGCCACAGAGGCGGGCTGGAGCGTTCGATCAATTCCAGGAGAAGGATTCCGTGGCACCCTTCCCAGTCGTGGAGAGGCCAAAGAGATCCAGGCGATGGTCCTGGGGAGCCTGGAAAAGCTATGGGACACCGCCGTCGCTGCCTT